>VBCP01000290.1:9113-9821 GCA_005888925.1 Betaproteobacteria bacterium
CGGCCATCGCGCGCGTCGCGAAGACCGAACTGCGCGATGCGATCAACCGCGTGAACCGCGGAAGCGTGGACGCGATCGTGCAGGTCGGCACCAATCTCGCCACGGCGGAAGTGGCGGCGATGGCGGAGTTCTGGCTTGGGAAGCCGGTGATCGCCATCAATACGGCGACCTACTGGTATGCGCTGCGCCAGTACGGCATCAAGGACAAGATCCCCGGCTGGGGATCACTGCTCGCAGAACATTGATCAGCGGACCGGGGAGCCCGAGCGCCGGTCGTAGCCCGAGCGGCGCTCGATGATCGGCTCGAAGCGCGTCCATAGCAGCAGCACGCCGAGCAGCGCGAAGCCCAACCCGGTGGCAAAGACGAGCCACTCGTGGCGCAGGTCGTGGCGCGCGAGGCCGTCGAGCATGTTGAAGACGCCCCAGCCGATGACGAAGTAGGCGGCGAACGCGCGGCCCGCGGGAAGCGGGCCGGGGCCGCGCACCGCGGTCCACAGCATGAGCACGCCGCCGAGCACGATCGCCCAGGCGGCGAAGTACAAGAACCCGCCTAGCGGGTGCATCAGGATGCCTTCGAAGAACGCGCCCAGGCCAAGACCCAGCAGCACGCCGGCATGACGCACTCGCGTGGCGCGGAGCGTCATTGGTAGAGTGGGCAACCCTTGCAAGGGGACGGCGGATCGTCGGACGCGAGGCGCGCGCGGAATG
>VBCP01000289.1 GCA_005888925.1 Betaproteobacteria bacterium
TTGCGCACCTGCGAGGTGAGGTTACCCGCCATGAAGTTCACCGACTCGGTAAGGTCCTTCCAGGTGCCCGCGACGCCCTCCACGGCCGCCTGACCGCCGAGACGTCCTTCCGTACCGACCTCGCGTGCGACCCGCGTCACCTCGGCGGCGAACGACGAGAGCTGGTCCACCATCGTGTTGATGGTTGACTTGAGCTCCAGGATCTCGCCCTTCACGTCCACCGTGATTTTCTTAGAGAGGTCGCCTGCGGCCACCGCTTTGGTCACGTCGGCGATGTTCCGTACCTGAGAGGTAAGGTTCCGGGCCATCGAGTTCACGTTGTCGGTGAGGTCCTTCCACACGCCCGACACGCCGCGCACCTCGGCCTGTCCGCCGAGCGAGCCTTCGGTACCCACCTCGCGCGCGACCCG
>VBCP01000029.1 GCA_005888925.1 Betaproteobacteria bacterium
AGACGCGGTGCACCATCTTCTGCTCGAGATCGCCGTCGGCGAGCTCGCCGGGCCGGTAGACCACCTTCTTGTGCAGCTCGAGCTTCTCGCTGAACTGCTCCTCCGTGAGATCGCCCTCGACGATGCCGTACATGCACCACACCTGGTGCGCGTGCATGGGGCTGACCTGTCCCGGCAGCCAGGTGATGGCGGTGATGACGAAGGCATCGTCGGGATCGATGTAGAGGAGATGGCGCATGTAGCCGTTCGGGTCGCCGACGCGGTGCTCGGGCCGCAGCCAGGTCGGCTTGCGCAGCGCGACGTGCAGCGTTTCCTCGAGCTCGGCGAAGTCCTGGTGCTCCGCCGCGCGCGCGAGGCGCGCCAGCGCTGGGTGAATCGGGTTCACGCGACTCCCTCCATCAGCTGTACCGCGACCTGCTCGCCGGCCTTGACCGTGCCGCGCTCGTGCTCGAGCACGATGAAGCAGTTCGCCTCCGCCATCGAGCGCAGCACCCCGGAGCCCTGCTGCCCGGTGATCCGCGCCTTCCACACATTGTTGTCCCTGAACAGCACGCCGCGCTGATATTCGGTGCGTCCGGGCACTTTGCGCAAGTTCTCGGCCGCCGTCGCCGAGAGGAGCGGGATCGCATAGTCGTCGCGCCGGCCGGAGAGATGCAGCAGCGCGTCGCGCACGAACTGGTAGAAGGTGACCATCACGGCCACCGGGTTCCCCGGCAGCCCGAAGAGAAAGGCGTCGCCGATGCGGCCGAAGGCCATGGGACGCCCCGGGCGCATGGCGATCTTCCAGAACAGCACCTCGCCGAGCTTCGCCGTCAGCGCTCTGACGAAATCCGCCTCGCCCACCGACACGCCTCCGGTCGTCACGATCGCATCGGCGGCGGCCGCCTTGTGGAAAGCGGCTTCCAGCTGTACCGGGTCGTCGCGTACCACGCCGAGGTCGGTGATCTCGACGCCCAGGCGCTCGAGCATGCCGTGCAGCGTATAGCGGTTCGAGTCGTACACCTCGCCTTCTTTGAGCGCCGTCCCGATGGAAGCGAGCTCATCGCCGGTGGAAAAGAAGGCGACGCGCAGCTTGCGCCTGACGCGCAGCTCGCCGATGCCGAGCGAGGCGATCAGGCCGAGCTCTGCTGGGCGCAAGAGTTTTCCCGGATGAAGCACCGGCACGCCGATTTTCAAATCCTCGCCCGCATAGCGCACGTTCTGCGCGCGCTTCTGTCCGGGCGGCACGATGATGCGCTCGCCCTCGCGCTTCACCACCTCCTGGATCACCACCATGTCGCTGCCCGCCGGCATCACCGCGCCGGTCATGATGCGCACGCACTGTCCCGCGGCCAACGTGCCGCCGAACGGCTTGCCGGCGAGCGCAGTGCCGATCTCCTTCAGCGGCTGGGCGATATCGGCGAAGCGCACCGCATAGCCGTCCATCGCGGAGTTGTCGTGCGACGGCACGTTGATGCGGGGCACGATCTCCTCGGCCAGCACTCGGGCCAGCGCTGCGCGCACGGGGACTTGCTCGGTTTCGGAAATCGGCGTGATGCACGCGCGCATCGCCTCGCGCGCCTTCTCCACGTGCAGCGCATCCGGGTCGTAGCCGTCGAGACAGCTCACGACCTGAGAAATAGGGACAGACCCTATTTTTCTCATTTGCAATTGCGAAAAATAGAGTCCGTCCCCATTTTTCCCAGCTCCTCGAGCGTGTTGATGTTGCGGAAGGCGTCGGCCTCATCGTCGAACGCCACTTCCACCACGCGCAGCGACGCGTACCACGCGTCGATCTTGCGGCCGCCGGCGGCCAGGTACGCTTCGAGATTGCCGGCAACAGAGCGGCGCACCAGCGCGAACACCGGATGCGGCTGCGCGCCGGTCTTCGCCACCGCGAGATCGTTGGCGCCCAGGTGCTGGCGCAGGCGCGCCACCAGGTCCGCGGGCAGGAACGGCGAATCGCACGGCACGGTGACCGCGAGCGGCTGCGAGATGGCTTCGAGCCCGGCGTGCAGGCCGGCGAGCGGGCCGGCGAAGCCGCCGACACGGTCGCTCACCACGCGGGGCCCGAAGGCGGCGTAGCGCTCGAGGTTCTGGTTGGCATTGATGACGATCTCGTCCACCTGCGGCGCGAGCCGGGCGAGCACGTGCTCGATCATCGCCTTGCCATGCAGCGCCTGCAGGCCCTTGTCGACGCCGCCCATGCGGCGGCCGAGGCCGCCCGCGAGAATGATGCCGCTGACGCTCATGCGCGGAAGCTCGACGGCGGCGCGCCGAGCTCGCGGCGGAACATGGCGCTGAAGGCCGACGGGCTGTCGTAGCCGAGCTCCATCGCCACCTCAAGAATCGGCCGCCCCTCGGCGATCCACGCCAGCGCGCGCAGCAGCCGAGCGCGACGCCGCCACTCGGCGAAGCTCATGCCGGTATGGCGACGGAAGTGGCGTGCAAGCGTGCAGCCGCTGAGCGCGCCCGAGCGCGCGATCTGCTCGAGCGCGGCGCTCTTCCTTACGGGCTTCGCCAATTCGCCGTGGCAGGTCGGTCTCGGCCTCACGCTCGTCGGCGTGTTCGCCGCCATCTACCACCCGGTGGGCATCGCCATGCTGGTTGCCGCGCCCACCAAACTCGGCGCGGCGCTCGGCTGGAACGGACTCTACGGCAACCTCGGCCTCGCGGCGGCGTCGCCGCGGGTCTCGCCTTCATGGCGCTGGTGCCCGATCCCGGGCCGGTGAAGAAAACCTCGAAGTCGATCGGGCTGCACATCGACCGGCGCACGATGACGCGCATCTTCACCATCCTGCTCATCGCCACCGCCTGCGGCGGCGTCATCTTCAACTCGACTACGGTGGCGATGCCGAAGGTGTTCGATGAGCGCCTGCGCGAGCTCACGCAGAGCAACGTCGGCATCGGCGCGCTGGTCGCCGTCGTCTATACGCTCGCGGCCTTCGCGCAGCTCGCGATGGGCGCGCTGATTGACCGCTTCGAGCTGCGCCGCCTGATGATCGGCATCGCGCTGGTGCAGATTCCGCTGCTCGCGATCGCGGCCAACCTGCAGGGCTGGGCGATGCTCGTCGGCGCGCTCGCCATGATGCTCGCGGTGTTCGGCCAGATCCCGCTCAACGACGCCATCGTCGGCAAGTACTGCGCCGACGAATACCGCGCGCGCGTGCTCGCGGTGCGCTACGTCGTTTCGCTGGGTGTCGCGGCCGTGGCAGTGCCCCTCATCGCGGTGCTCCATCGCACCGAGGGCGGCTTCACTTCTTCCCAGCGCGTCCGGTCGCGAAACCAGTAACAGCCTAGGCGAGCGCCGTAGGCTGCGTCGCCGTTCTGCGCAGGCGCTCGCGCCCGGTGAACGCGAGGTAATGCTTGCCGCTCGCGCGGCCGAGCATCGTCATGCCGACTTTCTTCGCGATCTCGTGGCCCATGTGCGTGAGGCCGGAGCGCGAGACGAGGAAGGGGATGCGCATCTGCGCGCACTTGATCACCATCTCGGAGGTCAGTCGGCCGGTGGTGTAGAAAACCTTGTCGGTGCCGTCGATCGCATCGAGCCACATGTAGCCGGCGATCGCGTCGACCGCGTTGTGGCGCCCGACGTCCTCGACGAACATCAGGATCTCGCCCTGCGTGTCGGCGAGCGCGCAGCCGTGCACCGCGCCCGCCTGCTTGTAGATGGTCTCGTGCCGGCGCACCCTGTCCAGCAGGATGAACAGGTTCTCGTCCGTCAGCGAGACGTCGTCGCGCAGGCGCACGTGGTCGATCTCTTCCATCAGGTCGCCGAACACCGTGCCCTGGCCGCAGCCCGAGGTCACGGTGCGCTTGCCGAGCTCGAGCTCCTTGCCGGTGGTGGTGGTCACGGCGACCGATCCGGTTTCCCAGTCGACCTGCACCGCGCGGATTTCCTCGAGCGAGGCGACCAGCCGCTGGTTGCGCAGGTAGCCGATGACGAGCGCCTCGGGCGCATGGCCGAGGGTCATCAGCGTGACGATCTCGCGCTTGTCGACGTAGAGCGTCAGCGGATGCTCCCCGGCGATCGACGTCGGCACCATCTCGCCGCGCTCGTTGTAGGCCTCGACCTCGAACGTCGCGGGACGTGCGGCGTTCGTCAGCTGTGGACGGTAACTAGCCCCCAATGTAGGACATCTCCACCTTGCGCTCACGCGAGGTCGCTTCGGTGCGGATCTCGGAGTAGCGGTCGGCGCGCCGCTGCCAGACGGCGGCGATCTCGTTGCGCAGCTCCTCGTCGCTCGCGCCGCCGCGCACCAGCGACTTGAGGTCGTGGCCCGATTGCGCGAAGAGGCAGGTGAAGAGCGAGCCTTCGGTGGAGAGGCGCATCCGGGTGCAGGTCGAGCAGAAGGCTTGCGTCACCGACGAGATGACGCCGATCTCGCCCGCGCCGTCGACATAGCGCCAGCGCTCGGCAACCTCGCCCGGGTAATTCGCACCGATCGGCTCGAGCGGCCAGCGCGCTGCGATGCGCTTGACGACTTCCGCCGAGGGCACGACATCGTCCATGCGCCAGCCGTTCGAGCTGCCGACGTCCATGTACTCGATGAAGCGCGCGACATGGCCCGTGCCGCGCCAGCGCTCGGCCATGCGCACGATGTCCTGGTCGTTCACGCCGCGCTTCACCACCGTGTTGACCTTCACGGGCAACCCTTCCGCTGCCGCCGCCTCGATGGCATCGATGACCTTCGCCACCGGGAAATCCGCATCGTTCATCGCGCGGAAAGTGGCGTCGTCCAGCGAATCCAGGCTCACGGTGACGCGATGCAGGCCCGCCGCCTTCAACGCCTTGGCCTGCTTGGCGAGCAGAGAGCCGTTGGTGGTCAGTGTAATTTCTACTGGCAGCTCGGCGAGCATCGCCACCAGCCGGTAGAGATCGCGCCGCACGAGCGGCTCGCCGCCCGTCAGCCGGAGCTTCTGCACGCCCAGTCCGACGAAGATCCGCGCGAGCCGCGCTATCTCCTCGAAGCTGAGGATGGCGCTGTGCGGCAGGAACTGGTGATTGGCGTCAAACACTTCGCGCGGCATGCAGTACACGCAGCGGAAGTTGCAGCGATCGGTGACCGAGATGCGCAGGTCGCGCATCGGCCGCGCGCGCGTGTCGACGAGCGCACCACCCGAAAACGTCGGAGCCGCGCTGCGTCCAGAAACAATGGGAATGACCTTCTTCATCGTGCTGTTTCTCTGGGGAAATCATAGCAGAGCGGGTATCATGCCGGGCGTGGAAAAGCCGAAGTTTCCGCTCGCTGTAGTAATGCAGCGCCGCCCGGCGCAAAGCCGCTGGGCCGATGTCGTGTGGGAGCCCTTCGGCGTGGTGTCCGGACATCAGGGCGAGGCGGCGAAGCTCTTGGTCGAGCACGATGGCACCGCGCAGTGGCTGCATCCGGGCTTCGCGCTGGAGCTGCATCGTGACGAAGCCGAGGGCTACTACATGAACGTGACTGCGCCGAATCCGCGCGTCTTCGTGCTGTGGCGCATGGAAGGCGAGAAGGCGCTTCCGCTCTATGTCACTGCCAGCTCCGATGAAGCCGCGCGCTGGCTGGACGGCGGCCATTCGGTCGACGGTGTCGCGATGCCGCCGGAGATCTATGCCTGGGTCGGCGACTACGTGGAGAAGAACTACCGGCCCGAGCCGCAGAAGCGCATCAAGCCGCGCTCGTTCGTGCACCCGAAGGACCGCGTCTGATGGCCGACGAGAAGGAAGCATTCCTCTCGCGCTGGTCGCGGCTGAAGCGCGAGCAGCCGCTGGAAAAGAAGGACGAGACACCCGCGCCGGCGCTGCCGCCGGTCGAGAGCCTGACGCCGGAATCGGACTTCGCGGGCTTCATGCATCCCAAGGTGAAGGAAGAGCTGCGGCGCCTCGCGCTGAAGAAGCTCTTCAGCGATCCGCATTTCAACCTGCCCGATCCGTTCGAAGCGTATTCGGGCGACTGGACCGGCGGCGAGCCGATTTCGCCCGAGCTGATGGCGACGCTCAACCAGGCGCGCAGCATCCTATTCACCGAGGAAGAGAAGAAAGCCGCCGACGAGCGGGAAGCGGCCGCGAAGGCCGCCGCGCAGGTCGCCGAGAATGTCGAGGGGGAAGCAAAGCAAGATGAGCCTGGCAGGCAAGACACTTAAAGTCTGCAGTTGCAATCGCACGGTAGGGATCGACGCCAAGGCGCTCGCCGCGGCGTTGAAATCGAGCGAGCCGCTGGTGGTCCACGAGCAGCTTTGCCGCAAGGACGCGGCCGCGTTCCAGGCGGCGCTCGGCGATTCCGAGGTGATCGTCG
>VBCP01000294.1:0-3736 GCA_005888925.1 Betaproteobacteria bacterium
GGCGAGCCGCAGGTCGCGCAGGATGGCCACGTCGCCGAAGAAGAGCGTGAGCACCATGTTGCCGAATTCGAGCCGATGTCCGCCGCTCACGAGCAGCGGCCAGTGCGCATGCAGCTCCTTCGCTTCCGCCGCCAGCTCGGGGTAGCGCTGATGCAGCAGGCGCAGGTCTGCAGCCGTGAACGGATGCTTCTCGATCGAGACGTAGTGCAGGCGGCGACAACGGGATGCATCGCGCTTCCAGGCCTGCCACGTCGTGAGGAAATTGAGCCCGAAGCCGAAGCCGGTCTCGAGGATGACGAAGCGCTCGCGCCGTGCCCATCGCTCGGGCAGGCCGTTGCCCTTGAGGAACACGTGCTCGGCCTGCGCGATGCCGCCATCGGCGCTGTGATACACGTCGCCGAACGCGGCGGAGTAGGGCGTGTCGTCGCGGAAATCGAGCTTGGCGGGGACGAGCGCTGCCATGGCGCGAGTATCATTGACGCCCCTGCACGAGGCGTCAATGAACAAGCCCGCCGAACTGAAGCTCGACATCGTTCCCGTCTGGATCCATGGCAAGCCGGTCACGCCGCCGGGCCGCCATGGCGAAGTGTTCAACCCCGCTACCGGCCAGGTCACCAAGCGCGTCGTGTATGCCGACGCGGGCATCGTCGATTCGGCAGTGAAGGCGGCCGCGGCGGCATTTCCCGAGTGGCGCGACACGCCGCCGCTGCGCCGTGCGCGGGTCATGCACCGGTTTTTGGACCTGCTGCAGAAAAACCAGAAAGCGTTGGCGCGCCTCGTCACCGAGGAGCACGGCAAGACGCTGCCCGATGCGATGGGCTCGGTGCAGCGCGGCATCGAGGTGGTCGAGTTCGCCTGCGGCATTCCCCATCTGCTGAAGGGCGAGTACGCCGAGAACGTGGGTACCCAGGTCGACACGCACACGCTGCGCCAGCCGGTCGGCGTTTGCGCCGGCATCACGCCGTTCAATTTCCCGGTGATGGTGCCGCTGTGGATGTTCCCGATGGCGATCGCCTGCGGCAACACGTTCATCCTGAAGCCCTCGGAGAAAGTCCCCTCGGCCTCCGTGCGGATGGCCGAGCTGTTCAAGGAAGCCGGCTTGCCCGACGGCGTGCTGAACGTGATCCAAGGCGACAAGGTCGCGGTCGACGCGATCCTCAACCATCCGGGCATCCACGCGGTCTCATTCGTCGGCTCGACGCCGATCGCCAAGTACATCTATGAAAGCTGCGCTCGCACCGGGAAACGGGTGCAGGCCCTCGGCGGCGCGAAGAACCACGCCGTGGTGCTGCCGGATGCCGATCTCGAATTCGCCGCCGATGCGCTGATCGGCGCGGCGTATGGCTCCGCCGGCGAGCGCTGCATGGCGATCTCGGCGGTGGTCGCGGTGGGCGCCGCGGGCGACCCGCTGGTGAAACTGTTGGCCGACAAGGCGAAGAAAATAAAGGTCGGCCCGGGCGACCAGGACGGCGTCGACATGGGCCCGCTCGTCACCTGCCAGCACCGCGACAAGGTCGCGGGCTACATCGACGCCGGCATCAAGGAAGGCGCGAAAATGGTGCTCGACGGGCGCACGCCCGCCGCGAAGGAAGGCTTCTTCCTCGGCACCACGCTCTTCGACCAGGTAAAGCCGCAGATGAGCATTTACCGCGACGAGATCTTCGGTCCGGTGCTCGTCGTGCTGCGCGCCAACACGATGGAGGAAGCCATCTCTCTGGTGAACAAGAACCCCTATGCGAACGGCACCGCGATCTTCACCGAGTCGGGCGGGGCAGCGCGGCGCTTCGCGGCCGAGATCCAGGTCGGCATGGTGGGCATCAACGTTCCCATTCCCGTGCCGGTGGCCTACTTCTCCTTCGGCGGCTGGAAGAACTCGCTCTTCGGCGACCTGCACGTGCACGGCACCGAGGCGGTGAAGTTCTATACGCGCACCAAGGTCGTGACCACGCGCTGGCCGCACCAGGACACGCCCGCCCCCGGCTTCCACATGCCCACTCTGGGATGACGATGAAAACCATTGTCGCTATCGCGGCCGCTGCGCTGGCCTTTGGGCTGGCGCATGCCCAGGATTACCCGACGAAGACTATTCGCCTCATCATCCCGCTCACCCCGGGCTCGGGCGCCGACATCGCGGGCCGCATCATCGGGCAGCGCCTGAACGAGCACTGGAAGCAGCCGGTGATCGTCGAGAACCGCCCGGGTGCGGGCGGACAGATCGGCACCGCGGCGGTAGTGAAGGCCGAACCGGATGGCCACACGCTGCTCGTGCAGTCGTCCTCGCACTCGGCCAATCCGGCCATTTATAAGAGCCTGCCGTACGATCCATTGAAAGACCTGGCCGACGTCGCGATTCTCGGCAAGACGCCTTACGTGATGGTCACGGCGGCCAACGGGCCGTACAAGAACCTGAAGGCGCTGATCGAGGCGGCCAAGGCGAAGCCCGGCGAGATTCCGTTCGCTTCGGCGGGCGTCGGCACGTCCACGCATCTCGCCGCCGAATTCGTGATCGCGCTCGCCGGGCTGAAGATGATCCATATCCCGTTCAAGGGCTCGCCCGACGCGATGCAGGACGTGCTCGGCGGCCGCAGCTCCTTCTACATGGCGCCGCTCAACGCCGGCATGAACCTGGTGAAGGAGGGCAAGCTCACCGGCCTCGGCGTGTCGACCAAGGCGCGCGCCGAGGTGCTGCCGCAGGTGCCGACCATCGCCGAGCAGGGCCTCTACGACTACGACATGACGCTCTGGTTCGGCATGTGGGCGCCGGCGGGCACGCCGGTGCCGGTGGTGCAGAAGCTGAACGCGGCGATCAACGCCATCGTGCTCGAACCCGTGGTGAAGGAGCAGTTCGAAAAGCTCGGCATCCAGCCCGCGCCGATGAAGACCGAGGACTTCGCCAAGTTCGTGCGCAGCGAGATGGACGTCTACAAGAAAATCGTGCAGCACGCGCACATCCCGCAGCAATAATGGATCTGATTTTCGCGTTGGTCCTCGGCACCGCGACGCCCGGCGGCGGCTTCCCGGTTTACGGCGACGCCTTCGCCGCGATGGTGAACGCGCAGGAGCCGAAGCTGCGCATCGAGCCGCGCAACACCAAGGGCAGCACCGAGAACGTGCCGCTGCTCGAAGCCAACAAGCTCGACCTCGCGCTCGTCGCGGGCGAGATCGCCCGACAGCGCCTACCGCTCGATCGCGGATCTGCGGGGCAAGACCGTGGTGCTCGGCACCCAGGCATCCGGGATCACCGCGCTCGGCCGCACGGTGTTCGACTCTCTGGGCGTGGGGATCAAGCCCATCTATTTGGAAAGAGCCGCGGACGGCCCAGCCATGCTCACCGACGGCCGCGCCGACGCGCTCTGGGGCGCGGGCGTCGGCTGGCCGGCATTCAATGCACTCGCCAAATCGGGCGCCCGGTTCATTGCGCCGAACGCACAGGAGATCACGACCATCCTGCAGAAAAATCCCGCGCTGCAGCCGGTCACGCTGCCCGCGAAAAGTTACCCGGGACAGGATGCGCCGCTGCCGTCGGTCGGCTCGTGGAGCTACGTGCTGGCGAAGCCGGCGTTGCCCGAGGCGGCGGCGTATCTCCTCGCGCGCGCGATCCATCGCGCCGAAGCGCCGCTCGCCGCGCGGCTCGAGCAGGCGCGCGAGACAACGATGAAGAACACCATCGCCGCCGCGCCGCGCCCCGAGCTGATCCATCCCGGCGTGCGGCGCTATCTAACCGAAGCGGGACTCC
>VBCP01000294.1:3900-11282 GCA_005888925.1 Betaproteobacteria bacterium
CCACTCTGCGTTCCACAGGCAGCCCTCCGCGTCGACGCACGAGCTGTCGGGGAATCCGGGATGCGGCGTCGCGAAGAGGCGCTCGCCGGAAAACTCGCCGCGCGCCGCGTCGTAGTCGAACGCCCAGATTTTGTGGCGCGGGCTGTCGGCGAAATACATCGTGCGCCCATCGGGGCTCCACGCGAGACTGTTCGGCACCTGGATCCCGGTCCTGAACGCCTTGCACGCGCCGTCGGCGGTTACGCGGTACAGCACGCCGACCGGGTCGAAGTTGGGCTCCTTCAAGCTGCCGACCCAGAAACGCCCCGAACGATCGCAGCGCCCGTCGTTGAAGCGCAGGCCGGCAGCGTGGTCCGCCGGCTTCACTAGGAGCTTGGGCTCCTCGGCGCCGAGCAGGAATACGCCGCTTTGCAGCGCGACGAGCAGCCCGCCTTCGCGGCGCAGCGCGATGCTGCCCGGCGGCTCGGGCATCTGCAGCACCCGCACGCTCGCGCCGTCGTAGCGCTTGACGGCGCGGCCGTGGATGTCGACCCACCACAGCGCGCTCGTGCGCTCGTCCCAGATCGGGCATTCGCCGAGCTGGTCGGCGCTGTCCAGCACGCGCTCGGCTCGCAGGCTCATGCGGCAGAATACCAAGCATGGATTTTCACGACACCGGGGGCGCGGGGACGCCGGTGGTCCTGCTGCATGCGGCGAGCGGCCACAGCGGGATGTGGGAGCACCAGCTGCCCGCGTTCACCAAAGCCGGCTACCGCTGCATCGCGTTCGATCGGAGCGCCGAGGGCTTCGCTTCCGACCAGCTCGAAGCGCTGGCGCAGAAGCTCGCGCTGGCGCCATTTCACGTCGTCGGCACCGCCGCCGGCGCGATCATCGCGGTCGACCATGCGCTGTCGCATGCGCAGCGCCTGCGCAGCCTGGTCATCGCGAACAGCATCGTCGGCGTGCAGGACGCCGACTACCTCGAGATGTCGCGGCGCCTGCGGCCCTCGCCGCAGTTCGAGGCGATGCCGGCGGATTTCCGCGAGCTCGGGCCTTCGTACCGCGCGGCCAATGCCGAAGGCGCGAAGCGCTGGAACGCGCTCGCGCACGCCAAGCCGCGCGTCTCTTACACGATGCGCAACCGCATCACCTACGCCGCGCTCGAGACGATCAGGCGGCCGACGCTGCTCCTCACCGGCGACGCCGACCTCTATATGCCGCCTGCGGTGCTGCGCCTCTTCGCCGCGCGCATCCGCGGCTGCCAGTCGGTCGTGATCCCGGAGTGCGGCCACTCGGCGTACTGGGAGCAGCCGGAGATGTTCAACCGCGCCGTGCTCGAGTTCATCCGCAAGCACTAATCGGGGTCAGACCCCTGTCGTTCGGTCAACGGCCGTCCAACCTCGGTCGTTGTCCGCCTCATGGCCCGACAGCCGCGATTTCTCGTTCCCGAGGTCGCCGTGCACCTCATACAGCGAGGCAACAACCGCGCGCCCTGCTTCAGGCACGAGAGCGACTACCTCCTTTATCTTGCCCAACTGCGGCATCTGTCATCCGAGGTCGGCTGCGCGCTCCACGCGTATTGCTTGATGCCGAATCACGTGCACTTGCTCCTGACACCGAAGCTCGCAGACTCGTGCGCGCGGCTGATGAAGCAGCTCGGACAACGCCATGCGCAGTATTTCAACAAGCGCCATGGCAGGACCGGCACTCTCTGGGAGGGCCGCTTTCGATCCTGCGTGGTGGACTCGGCGCATTACCTGATCGCCTGCTATCGATACATCGAACTCAATCCGGTGCGCGCCCGAATCGTTCCCCACCCCGGCCTGTATCCCTGGTCGAGCTATGCGTACAACACCGGCGCGCGGATCGATTCCATGCTTGCACCGCACGCGGAATTCCTCGCGCTGGCGAGCGATTCACGAGGCCGCGCGGCTGCTTACCGCGCGCTGCTCGAGGAAACGCTGGATCCGGGGCTGATCGACGCCATTCGCATTGCGACGAATGCCGGCCATCCGGTCGGAACGCCGAAGGAGCGCACGCGCGCCGACAGGACCGGCATCGCAAACCCGCAGGGGTCTGACCCCGATTTGTTTTAGTGCAGGTGCGGCTTCTTGAGGAAGTCGCTGCGATCGGCCGAGTTGACCAGCACTTCCCTGGTCGAGGTTTCGCGCAGCAGCTTCAACGGCACGCGCGCGCCGGCGCTGCCGCAGGCCCAGATGCGCCGGAAGAGATCGGCGAGGCTCGCGGGCTTGCCGCCGGCGACCTCGAGCAGCGCATCGCCCACCTTGACGCCGGCTTTCTCCGCCGGCCCGCCGGGCGCGAGGCCGCCGACCACCAGGCGCGCGCCGGCTTCGGTCGCGTACAGGCCGAGCCAGGGGCGCGGCGGGCGGTTGGGCCGGCCGAGCTTGACCATGTCGTCGAGCACCGGCGCCAGGATGTCGATCGGCACGATCATGTTGCCCTGGATGGTGCCGGCGTCGATCTTCTCCTGCACGAGGAGCGAACCGATGCCGAGGAGCCTGCCCTCCGCGCCGATCAGCGCGGCGCCGCCCCACTGCGGGTGCGCCGGCGTGGTGAAGAGCGCTTCATCCAGCACGTATTCCCAGTAGCCGGCGAACTCGCGCCTGGCGAACACCGTCGCCTTGAGCGAATGCACCGAGCCGCCGTGCCCCGCCATCACCACGTTCTCGCCGACGCGGCACGAGGCGATGCTGCCGCGCTCGATCGGCCGCACGCCGAGCCTGCCGAGCGGCTGCACCAGGCCGAAGCCGGTGGTCTGGTCGTAGGCGACCGGGAAGCCGCCGACCACCGTGCCCTTGTTGGTGGTGAGCCAGATGGTGCTCGCCTCGGTGATGAGGTAGCCGATGGTGAGCACCAGGCCGTCGTCGCGGATGACCACGCCGCTGCCGGCGCGCAGCGTGCCGAGGATCTGCGCGGTGAAGGCATCCTCGGGAATCTCAGCGCGCAGCCCGACGACGCAATCGAGCGCCCGCTCGAGGTCGAAGCGCCACTCCTCGGCCCGCGGCCGCATCTCGACCGGGAAAGCCCACTCGCCCTCTTTCTTCGCCATGTTTGGATTCTACGGTGGTTGGATTCGCAACCCGGTCGCTGCGTCAAAAAGATGCGCATGGCTTGCTTGCGGTGCAAGGAAGATGCGCTCGCCCGGCCCGGCGCTGGAGCGCCCGCGCGTCATCACGGTGAGCGTGGCGTCGGCGATCTTGACGACCAGCTCGGTCTCGGCGCCCATCGGCTCCACCACGATGATCTGCGCCGCGATGCCGGATGCAGCCGGCTCGAGATGCTCGGGGCGCACGCCGTACTTCACCTGCTGGCCCTCGGCGCCACGCACAGCCGTCGGCCACCGGCTGCCCAGGGCCTCTACAGATCCATTACGAATGGTGCCGTCGAACACGTTCATCGCCGGCGAGCCGATGAACTGGGCGACGAACAGATTCGCCGGCCGGTCGTAGAGCTCGAGCGGCTCGCCGAGCTGCTCGATGCGCCCGTCGCGCATCACCGCGATGCGGTCGGCCATGGTCATGGCCTCGATCTGGTCGTGGGTCACGTACACCGTGGTGGTCTTCAGGCGCTGGTGCAGGGCCTTGATTTCGGCGCGCATCGCCACGCGCAGCTTGGCGTCGAGATTCGAGAGCGGCTCGTCGAACAGGAACACCTTCGGATCGCGCACGATGGCCCGACCCATCGCCACGCGCTGGCGCTGCCCGCCGGAGAGCTCGCGCGGATAGCGCGCGAGGTAGGGCTCCAGGTTCAGGATCTTGGCCGCGTTGGCCACGCGCTGGTCGATGAGATTCTGCTTCTCCTTGCGCAGCTTGAGCGAGAAGCCCATGTTGTCGCGCACCGTCATGTGCGGGTAGAGCGCGTAGCTCTGGAACACCATCGCGATGTCGCGATCCTTGGAGTCGACGTCGTTCACCACTCGCCCATCGATGGCGATCTGGCCGCCGCCGATGTCCTCGAGGCCAGCCAGCATGCGCAGCAGCGTCGACTTGCCGCAGCCCGAGGGCCCGACCAGCACCACGAACTCGCCCTCGGCGATGTCGAGCGAGATGCCATGCAGCACCTTGGTGGCGCCGAAGGATTTGTGGACTTCGCGAAAGGCGACCGTGGCCATCAGGTCTTTACTGCTCCAGCAGTCAGCCCACCGACCATGTAGCGCCGGAACGCGTAGTAGATCGCCGCCGGCGGGACCGCGTAGATCAGCGCGGTGGCCATCAGCAGCTCCCAGGGCGAATCGTCGGAGGCGAGGAAGTGGCCGAGGCCGACCGCGAGCGGAATGTTGTTCGAGAGCAGCAGGAACGCATACAGGTACTCGTTCCATGCGAGAAGCAGCGCGTAGGTACCGATGGCCACGAGCGAGGGCATCATCAGCGGCAGATAGACGAGGTGAAAGAGCTGCAGCGGTGTGGCCCCGTCGATGCGCGCCGCCTCGTCGAGCTCCCAGGGCAGGCGGTCGGAGGCCTGCTTCAGCACCCAGATCGCATAGGGCGACGCGAGCGTCACCATGGCGAGCACCAGCGACCAGCGGTTGTTGAGCAGGCCGTAGGTGCCCATCGCCTTGTACATCGGCACGGCGAGGAACGCCGCCGGGATGAAGTAAGTGAAAAGCGCGGCGTTCATCACCACGCGTCCGCCCTTCACCTTGAGCCGGCTGATGGCGAATGCCGCGGTCGTGGCGACCACGAGCGTCAGCACGCCGGTGGCGCAGGCGATCCACACCGAATTCCAGATCTGGTGCCAGAAATCGTGCAGGTAGAAATGCTCCTGGCGGAACACCGTGCCGAAGTTGTGCAGCGTGGGCTTCGCCGGCCACAGTGCGCCGGAGAACGCCGAGTCTTTCGTCGAGATCGAGAACAGGAAGATGTGATAGATCGGCAGCAGCGTCCACAGCAGGATCGGGATGGCGATGAGCCACAGCCGCGCTTCGCGCATGACTCTATTCATCGACGGAGAGACGCTTCATCATGAAATAAACCAGCGGCAGCACGAAGGGCAGCGCCACCACGATGGTCGTCATCGCCTGGTCGACCTGGTCGAGCCGGATGTAGCGGATGCCGAGCGTCGCGAGCACGTGCGTGAGGTCCGCCGGGCCGCCGCCGGTGAGCAGGTACACGCTGTTGAAGTCCCCGAGCGTCCAGATCATGGAGAGCAGCGTCGAGGTGAGGTAGAGCGTGCGGATCGAGGGCCAGGTGACGTACTTGAATTTCTGCCACGCGGTGGCGCCGTCGACGCTCGCCGCCTCGTATTGCTCGCGCGGGATCGCGAGGCGCCCGGCCATCAGGATCAGCGTCCAGAAGGGCAGCGCCTTCCAGATGTGCACCAGCATCGCCATCGACAGCGCGAGCGTCGGGTCGTTGAGCCAGTTCGGCCCGTCCGCGCCCGTGAGGCGGAAGATGAGCGAATTGACGATGCCCCATTCCGGATTGAGCATGAAGCGGATCGAGAAGATGGTCGGAATCGCGGGCACCGCCCACGGGATGATGAAGATCACCGACAGCCAGCGGATCCAGCGGCGCTCGTGCACGAAGAAGCCCGACAGGAACAGCGCGAGCAGGAACTTGAGGTTCACCGCGACGAGCAGAAAAACGATGGTGTTCACCACCGTGCGGAAGAACACCGGATCCTCGAACAGCGTCCGGTAGCTCTGCGGATGGCGCGCGAGCCACAGGCCGTACGTCACCGGGTAGAGCACGAACACGAGGAACACCAGGATGTAGGGCATGAGCATGATCACGCCCCAGGTCTGCCACGACGAAAGCCGCCGGCGCGGCGCCGCCGGCGGGGGATGCGGGATTGCGATGGCAGCCATGCTGGGGTCAGGCCCCTGCGGGAATCGGACCCCCGAATGCGGCAGGGGTCTGACCCCGGCTTAGCTCAGCCAGCCACCTGCTTGATGCGGGCGATCATCTCGTCGACCGCCTTCTCCACCGGCCACTTCTCGGCGGCGACGCGGTTCATCGCCTTCGCCCACACGTTCTCGTTGTTGAGGATGGTGAACTTGTAGTTCTTGGTGAACTCGAAGGTCACCGTGCCGGCCGAGAACTGCTCGTGCACGATCTTGCGGTGCGGGTCGTTGGTCCAGAACTCGCGCGCCACGCCGGCCTTGGTCACCGGGTACCAGCGGCCGAGCGCGCCCTCGACGTACGGCGTCAGGTTCTCGTCCTGCAGCATGAACTGGACGAACTCCTTGCCCCGCTTCTTGTTCTTCGCTTGCGCGAAGATCACGCCAACCTTGACCGCCGAGCGGTACTGCATCGTCTTGCCGTCGGGCTTGTTCGGGAAGGCGCCGGTCGCGATCAGCTCGTAGTAGTTCTTCTTGGCTTCGGCGCGCTGCTCGGCCGTGAGCTTGTCGTTGTTCGAGTCGTCGAGCCACTTCGAAGCGATCGAGATGGTCGCGTTGTGCGTCATCATGATCTGCTTGTTGTGGAAGTTGACGTTGTTGTCCGGGTCCTTCCAGTTGATCGCCGAGGGCGGCGTGCAGCCCCTGCCGATGGTATCGACGTAATCGTGCATCGACGCCACCAGGCCCTTCTTCACCTCGGGCCGGTCGACCAGCAGCTTGCCGTTGTCGTCGACCAGCTTCACGTTGTACGCGTCCATGAACGTGAGGTAGGAGAAGAACGAGTCGCTCGAGTCGACGCCCATCGGGCTGCCGACCGAGTAGATGCGCTTGCCGGTCTTCTTGCGATAGCCGGCCTGCGCCTTGTCGCACCAGAAGTCCCAGTACGCCTTCCAGGTCTTCGGCAGGTCGGCCTCCTTGTAGCCCGCCTCCTGCAGCATGTCCTTCCAGTACTGGATGTGCATCGTCTGGCGCTTGGTCGGGAACGCGTAGTAGGCGCGCTTGCCGGTCTTGTCATTGCGCAGGTACGTGGTCTCGAGCGTATTGGGCAGGAAGTTGCCCTTCATCGGCGTGAGGATGTCGGAGAGATCTTCCAGCCGCCCTTCGGACGCCCACTTGCCGGCCACCTGGAAATCGAACACGTCGCCGTACGCCACGTCGGGCGGCGAGCCCGAGTCGAGCGCGGCGACGGCCTTCGGCACCGACTCCTGCGGCGAGTAGCGCGACAGCTCCACCTTGACGCCGGTCTTCTTCTCGAACTTGGCCACCATGTCGTCGAGCGCCTTGTCCTCCTGCGGATAGAAGCCCTTGGTCCAGTACACCACCAGCGTTTCCTGCGCCGCGACCGGTGCCGTAAATGCAGCGCAAAGCGCTGCCGCCATCAGCAATCGTAGAAACATGGAATGAACGCCTCCTCGTGGGTCCAGTTGTATGAGAACCGACAATTACTTGGGCTTGGCCTTCCAGGCTTCGAACTCGGCCTTGGTCTCCGCGCTGGGCGGATAAAGCCCGAAGATGCCGCGCCCTTCCTTGACCTTGACCTCGA
>VBCP01000291.1 GCA_005888925.1 Betaproteobacteria bacterium
AGCTGCAGCTCACGCTCGACGAAGTCGAAGGCATCGAGCGGCTGCGCAAAGGCCGCGCGCCGCAGGCGCCTCGCGAGCTGCACGGCAAGAGCTCGGGCTGGGCGGCGGGCGTCGTGCTGATGCTCGAGCAGGAGAAGGGGCCGCGCACCTCTCAACCCTTTTTGCAGAGCGATCCGCAGCAGCTCTTCGATCACTTCGCCGGACAGATCTTCGCGCGGCTCGAGCCGCACATGCAGCAGGGGCTGCTCGCGAGCGCGCTCTTGCCCAAGATGACAGCGCGCATGCTGGTCGGGCTCACCGGCGCGCCCGACGCGGGCGACTGGCTCGAGGAGCTGCACCGCAAGAATTACTTCACTCTCAAGCATCCGCAGGCCGAGCCGGCGTATGAGTACCACCCGCTGTTTCGCGAATTCCTGCTCGCCGGCGCGAAGCGCGCCTTCGCATCCGACCAGCTGCAGGAGCTGCGCAAGCGCGCCGCCGCGCTCGCGGAAGCCGACGGCCAGCTCGAGACCGCGGCCGAGCTGCTACGCGCGTGCGGCGACTTCCGCGGCGTCGCCGAGCTCGTCCTGCGCCACGCGCGCGGGCTCCTGGAGCAGGGACGCGGCCAGGTGGTTGAAGCGTGGCTCGCGAGCCTGCCGGCGATGGTGCGCATGGCCGATCCCTGGCTCTCCTACTGGCACGGCCTCTGCCGGATGCCCTTCAATCCGGCGGAGGCGCGCGGGCATTTCGAGCATGCCTATGCGCGCTTCAAGGCGGCCGGCGACAGGGTCGGTCGCGCGGCTGCGTGGTGCGCCGTGGTCGACAGCTACGTGTTCGAATGGGGCAACTTCGAGCCGCTGTCTCACTGGCTCGCCGAGATGGAGCCCTCGGACGCGGCCTGGCCGCCCGAGATCGAGGCGCAGATCGCCTGCGGCATGTTCCTCGCGCTGATGTACGCGGAACCGCAGCATCCGCAGATGCGCCATTGGGAAACGCGCGCGCGGGAGATCATCCTGTCCGGCGCGCATCCGGCGCTGCAGGTCAAGGTCGGCAATCACCTGCTCATCTACTACACGTGGTGGCTCGGCGATCTTGCGAGCGCCGAGGTGCTCGTCGAAAACCTCCGCGCGCAAGTCATGCGTCCAGGCACGCCGCCGCTGCTGGTCATCAACTGGGACGGGATGGCCGCGGGCTTTTACTGGATGCGCGCGGCGAACGCGGAGTGCCTCGCGCGGGTCGAGCATGGCCTCGAGACGAGCCGCACCACCGGGGTACACGTCTGGGACCGCCTGCTTTGCTCGCAGGGCCACTTCGGCAGCCTATCGGAGGGCAATGCGCCGCTCGCGCGCCGCTACCTCGACCGCATGGAGAGCGCGCTCACCATGAGCCGGCCGATGGACGCCGCGATGTACCACTACCACAGCGCCTGGTACGAGCTCTCGCAGGGCCGCGTCGAGCGCGCGGGCGAATTCGCGCGCACCGCGGTGAGCCTCGCCGACCAGGCCGGCGCGCGCTTTCCGGCCGCGGTCATGCGCAACGATCTCGGCCGCGTAGTGTTCTATCTCGGCGACAAGCCCGGCGCGCTCGCGCTCGTGCGGCAGGCGCGCGAAGAAGGCCGCGCCATGCGCGCGCAGACCATCGAGTACCTTACCTTCATCGTCGAGGCGGAGATTGCGCTGGAATCGGGCGACGAGACCGGCTGCATCGCGGCGCTTCGCCAAGGATTGCGCGTCGGCGCCGCGCAGGGCTTCGTCAATCACACCTGGTGGTCGTCGGCGACGATGTCGCGGCTCTACGGCCGCGCGCTCGCGCACGGCATCGAGGCCCACTATGTGAACGAGGTGATGCGCAAGCGCGCCTTACACTAGCGGGATGCGCGCACTCCTTTTCGCAACGCTGCTCGCATCCCTCCCGCTGCACGCGCAGGACTGGCCCGCGAAAGCGGTGCGCATCATCGTGCCGTTTCCCGCCGGCGGCAGCGCGGATCTCTTGCCGCGCGTGGTGGCGGAGAAGCTCACCGAGAAATGGGGCCAGCCGGTGATCGTCGACAACCGGCCGGGCGCGGCGGGCAACATCGGCGCCGATGCGGTGTTCCGCGCCGAGCCCGACGGCTACACGCTGCTGTCGAGCCCGCCGCCGCCGCTGGTGATCAACAAGCTCCTGTATCCGAAACTCTCCTACGACTCGGCTCAGTTCGTCCCCATCACGGTGATCGGCGCGATCCCGAACGTCCTGCTGGTGCATCCCAAGGTCGGCGCAAATTCGGTTGCCGAGCTGATCGCCATCGCCAAGCAGAATCCCGGCAAGCTGAACTACGCATCGCAGGGCAGCGGCACCACTTCGCATCTCACCGCCGAGCTCTTCAAGGCCATGGCCGGCGGGCTGCAGATCGCCCACATCCCCTACAAGGGCACCGCGCCCGCACTCACTGATTTGCTTGCTGGGCAGGTGGACATGATGTGCGACAACCTCGGCGTGTCGCTGCCGCACGTGCGCTCCGGGAAACTCAAGGCGCTCGCGGTGGCGAGCCGGAACCGCTTTGCCGGCCTGCCGAAGGTGCCGGCGCTCGCCGAGACGCTGCCCGGCTTCGAGTCGGTGGCCTGGTTCGGCATCGTCGCGCCACCCAAAACCAATGGGGCTATCGTCGAGAAGATCGCCGCGGCAGTACAGGAGGCGCTCAAGCTCCCCGAGGTGCAGAAGCGCCTCGCCGATCTCTCGGCCGAGCCGATGGGCCTCGGGCCGGGCGAGACCGCGGCGTTCATGCGCCAGGAAGTCGAGCGCTGGGGCGCGGTGATCCGCACGGCGGGCGTCAAGCTCGAGTGAAGCCGAAGATCGCGATCGCCACCGGCGATCCCGCCGGCATCGGTCCCGAGATCTCGCTCAAGGCCGCGCGCGATCCGCGAATCGTGGAGCTTTGCGAGCCGGTGCTATTCGGCGCCCGCAAAGTGATCGCGATGCATGGCGCTATCGACGGCGTGGCGATTGCCGAAGTGAAGCAGGCGCGTCCGCGCATCGGCACGATCGCGCCCGAGCATGGCCGCGCCGCGCTCGCCGCGGCCGAGGCGGCGATCCGCGGCGCGCTCGCCGGCGACTATCAGGCGGTGATCGGCGCGCCGCACACCGAAACCGCGATCCACGCCGCCGGCATCGCGTTCGACGGCTATCCCTCGTTCGTCGCGCGCGTCTGCGGGCTGCCTCCCGACGATGCGGTGCTCATGCTGTGCTTCTCACATGAAGGCCGCGAGGTGCGCATCGCGCATGTCACGCTGCACGTGAGCGTAGCGCAGGCACTCGGCATGATTTCGCAGCACAGGATCGTCCAGACGCTCCGCGCCGTGGATAGCGCGTTGAAGAAGCTCGGCATCGCCGAGCCGCGCATCGCGGTGAGCGGCGTGAACCCGCACGCCGGCGAGTCGGGCGCCTTCGGGAGCGAGGAGCTCGAGATCGTCGACCCGGCAATCCAGCAGGCGCGCGGCGCGGGCATGACGGTCGATGGTCCGATCGGCGCCGATACGCTGATCCAGCGCAAGGGCTACGACGCGTACGTCGTGATGCTGCACGACCAGGGCCACGTGGCGGCGAAGCTGCTCGCGCCGCAGCGCGTCGCCGCGCTCACCATCGGTACGCCGGTGCTCTTCTCTTCGGTGGCGCACGGCTCGGCGCTCGACATCGCTGGGCAGGGAAGAGCGAATCCCGATGCGATGATAGAAGCGATTACACGGTTAGTCGGTCGTCGACGTCGCACCCCTGCGACCTGAAATTCCGCACGCAAACAAAGCTCTAGCTCTGCGCTGCTAGAGCGCGGTCAGATCCGCACGACGCTTCTGCGCGGGCGTGCGTCCGTTGGAAAAGCGTAAGGCGTTGAAGCGCCGCGTTTTTCATCACTTGGTACGGGCCTTGCACGGAGTGGTGCCCACAAGCACTAACACCGAGCCCACTGCCATGAATCAGCGACTGCGCCAAGAGCGCAATGTGTTCCTGCTCTTCCTCGCTGCCGTGTTCGTTTCCCTGATGTCCGCGCTGCCGATCGTCACGGCAACGCTGCCGGCCGTGCGCTATGCGCAGGCAGAGCAGCGGCCCGCAGTGACCACGTTCGAGCAGCTCGACCGCAACCGCGACGGCTATGTCGACCGCGCGGAAGCGCTGGCATTACCGGGACTCGACCGGGTGTTCAACGAAGCCGACCGCCGGCCCGACGGGCGGCTCGACAAGGTCGAGTACGCCAAGGCACTCGCGCTAATCGACGGTCTGACTCATTTTCCGAAATAGGCCTTGAACCTATCTTTCGGACTAGTCAAAACCGCGGCCGACGAGCAAGGCGAGGCATTGGCTCGAGGAAGGCACCAGCCCCGGCGGCTGCCGCTATCTCGTGATCAGCATGCTGCCGGCGGGCGGCGACGCCCAGGGTGAGACCCGCGCCTTCACTAGCGACCACGCGCGCTTCCTCGCGAGCCTGCGCAAGGCGCGCTTTCGCGCAGTCGATTTCGAGGTCTCGGGCACCTGCCAGTGGCTGCAGCGCTCGATAGCGGAGGCGCGCGAGTTCGCGTCGCGCCACGCCCTGCAGACCCTCGAGGAGAGCTACCGCGACTGCGAGACGGCGCTGCTCTACTGGACCGGACCCTATGTGCTCTCCCAGGGCGACTTCGCGCCCTGGAACATCCGCAATCTCGGCGCGCAGCTCTTCGTCACCGACTGGGGCCATGCGCACGCCGACGCGAGCCCGCTCGACGATGTCCTGCACTACCTGATGATCCAGCGAGCCTTGAACTCGCGCCCGGTCACGGTCCCGGTGCTGCGCCAGGCGATGCGGCGCGCCGCGGACTTCGCGCTGCAGGCCTATCCCGAGTGGTCGTGGCGTCCGCCGGTGATCGGCGCGCTGACGCTGGTCTATCTGCTCGGCGTGGTGCTGCACCGCTCGCTCGCCCGCCGGCGCATCGAACGCGCCGACCGCGTGGTGAGCGCGTACTGGAAGCTGCTCGAGAAGCGCTCGGCCTGGATGGAATTCGGGGACAGAGCCCGAACTCCCCGGAATTCGCGCATTGGCCCAATGAGCGCCCCTGAATTTCCTTTGGAGGTTTGAACCATGAGTGCCGCTGCCACCGCCGCCGGATACCTGTACGCCTCGGGACGCCTGCGCGGCCGCGCCCAGCGCGAGCAGGAGCACCACGATGACCAGCCCGCCGCGGAGCACGCCGAACGACGGCCGGCGCAAGCCGCGCGGCCGCGCATCGAGCGTCCGCGCAAGGAAGTGCGGGTAGCCGCGCTGCCCGAAGTCGGGCAGCAGCAGCAGGAGCGGCCGCGGCGCACGCCGACCATCCAGTACTGCACGCGGCGCTGGCGTCCCAGTGAAGAGTGAGCCGCGGCGCAGCGGCGGAATTTTCATCGGCGAATTGAGCGCCGAGAGCGGCGTCGCCACGCTGCGCGACGCGCTCGA
>VBCP01000292.1 GCA_005888925.1 Betaproteobacteria bacterium
CGCGCTCTACGGCCCAAAGGGCATGCCCAAGCCCGTGACCGACAAGCTGGTCGCCGCGCTGCAGGACACCGTGAAGGACGAAAGCGTGAAGAAGCGCTTCGCCGAGCTCGGCGCGACGACCTATCCGCCCGAGAAAGCGACGCCGGCCGCGCTGCAGGCGCATCTCAAGGCGGAAATCAACAAGTGGGGACCGCTCATCAAGAAAGCCGGGGTGTACGCCGACTGACGGCGAAGGGAGAAAACCAAGAAACAGCAGGTACAACGATGTCGGCGGCAACAACACCGGCAAGACCGACATCGACGTCCTGAGCGCAGCGGTGCTCTACCGCTTCTAGGCGGACCGGACGCAAAGGAGGGCCGCGCATGCGGCCCTCTTTTTTTTGTTATGCGACGCCGTGCTGCTTGAACCACGCCAGCATGCGTTTCCAGCCATCCTCAGCGGCTTCCTTGCGGTAGCTCGGCCGGTAGTCGGCGTTGAAGCCGTGCGGCATGCCTTCGTAGACGTGGATCTGCGACTGCTTCGCCGCCTTGTCGCCCGACTGCAGCGCCGCACGCAGCTTTTCCACCTGGTCCAGTGGAATGCCTTGGTCGGCGCCGCCGTAGAGCCCGAGCACCGGCGCCCTGAGCTTCGCGACGACGTCGACCGGCGTCTGCGAGATCGCCGGCTGCGCCGGGCTCAGCCCGCCGTACCAGGCGACGCCGGCCTTCGTCTTCGGCTGGTGTGCGCTGTACATCCACACCGTGCGCCCGCCGCGGCAGAAGCCGGTTATGCCGAGCTTGTCGGCCGCGGCGCGCTGGTTCTTGGCGGCCCAGGCCAGCGTCGCGTCGAGATCCTTGAACATCTGATCATCGGGCAGCTGGTTCGCGCCGGCGATCACTTGCTTGATGTCCTCGATCTTCCACAGCTCGCCGATCTTGTAATAGGGCTCGTTGGCTATGGCGAAGTAGCCTTCCTTGGCCACGCGGCGCGTGACGTCCTTGATGTGCTCGTGCAGGCCCCAGATCTCCGCAGCCACCAGCACCACGGGGCGCGGCCCGCCGGCCTTCGGCACCGCGTAATACGCGGGCATCTCGCCGATCTTGATGTCGCCGCCGTCCAGCCCGTCCATCGGCGTCTTGATCGCCTGGGCCAGCACCGGCTCGGCGCTCACCGCGAAGCCCGCGGCAATGCACGCCGCGACGAAGCCGCGCCGGTCCACCTGCACGTCGGGCAGCAGGCTGTTCAGATCGCTGTTCTGCAGGTCTCGTTTCATCGGTCCTCTTGTGCGTGGTTGTGACAGAAGGGATACGTTTGCCGCCGCCGATTATTCCGCCGCCGGCGGCCGGCGCTTCCAGATCTGGGTCGCCTGCTCGAAGGCGTGCGCGAGCTGCAGCACGCCGAAGTCGTCGCGGTAGCGGCCGACGATCTGGATGCCGACCGGCAGTCCCTCGGGCGTGAACCCCGCCGGCACCGAAATCGCGGGATGGCTGGTGGTGGTGATCCAGTAGCAGCTTTTCATCCAGTCGATGTAATTGTCCAGCTTCACGCCGGCGATCTCGGTCGGATACGGCAGGTCCACCGGGAACGGCGGCACCTGGTTCACCGGGCACAGCAGAAACTCGTAACGCTCGAGGAAAGTACGCATGCGATGGAACAGCTGCGTGCGCAGCGCCTGCGCGCGCGCGATCTGCTCGCCGGTCAGCTTCAGCCCCTGCTCGATGTTCCAGATCACCGTGTCCTTGAGCTTCTCGCGGTGCTGCCTGAGCAGCGCCAGCCGGTCGAGGAAACCGAGCGCGCGCAGCGTATGGAAGGCTTCGGTGGCCGCCGAGAGATCGGGCTCTGCGTCCTCGATGGTGCAGCCGAGCTTTCTGAATGCTTGCTTCTGCGATTCGAGCACCGCTGTAACGCGCGAATCCATCGGCAAGCCACCCAGATCGCGGCTCCAGGCGATGCGCGTCTTGCGGAAATTGCGCCTGAGCGGGCGACTGAAGATCGATCCGGGCTCGCTGATCGACGCGGGTGCGCGCGGATCGGGGCCGGCCATTGCCGAAAGGAGAAAGGCGGTGTCCTCGACCGTGCGGCCGATCGGCCCGAGCGTGGAGAGCGTCTGCCAGCCATTCACCGCGGGCCACGCCG
>VBCP01000293.1 GCA_005888925.1 Betaproteobacteria bacterium
CACGTAGCCGCTGGTGCTGACGATCACGCCGGAGCCGAGGCTCGAGGCGCGCTGCGCCTCGTCGGGCAGCTGGTCGCCGAAGAAGCGCCGGAAGATCGGGTCGTTGAGCAGCGGATGGCGCGGCGCGCGGACCTCCTTCGAGGTGAAGATGTTCACCACCGAGGGCGTCGCGCGCTGCACGGCATCGCTGTATGAGCTCGTGCGCACCGCGGCCTGCGCCGAAGGCGCCGCGTTTTGCACCACCGGCAGCTGCGCTGTCGAGCGCGCCGGCAACCATTCAGGACGGAACGTCGAAACCACAAACAGCACGGCGACAGCAATCGTCGCCGCCTGCGCAAAAATGAGCCAGAGACGCAGCATTGGGGGGTGCGCCTAGTATACAAAAATCCCCTTGAAAACTAAGTGCTTACGTGCGAAATCGTGGACAAGGCAGAAGCGCATCGCTACAATCGCAGCCTTTTGCGCCCTCCCATAACGACGGCATCTTCATGAACGACAACGAAAAACCAGACAAGACGCGGCGCAACCTGGTGGTCGCCACCTCTGCCGTGGGTGCCGCCGTTGGCCTCGGCGCGGCGGTCCCTTTTGTCGCCAGCATGTGGCCCTCGGAGCGCGCGCGCGCCGCGGGCGCTCCGGTGGAAGTCGATCTCTCGCGCATCGCGCCGGGCGAGCTCGCGGTGATCGAATGGCGCGGCAAGCCGGTGTGGGTGATCCGCCGTACGCCCGAGATGCTGGCCTCGCTGAAAGCGGCGGAGGCGAGGCTCTCCGACCCGCGCTCGAAAGCCTCCGAGCAGCCGAAATACGCCGAGAACGAATACCGCTCCGCGAAGCCCGATGTCATGGTGATGGAAGGTGTGTGCACGCACCTCGGCTGCTCGCCGCAGCTCAAGGGCGCCGATGCGAAAGGCGAGATGGGCGGCGACTGGGTCGGCGGCTTCTACTGCCCGTGCCACGGTTCCAAGTTCGATCTCGCCGGACGCGTATTCCGCGGTGCGCCGGCGCCGACGAATCTGAAAGTGCCCCCCTATACCTTCGTCTCCGACAGCAAGCTCGTCATCGGCGAGGACGAAAAAACCAAAGGGGTATAGGCATGGTCGCGCGTCTATGGCAATGGTTCGATTCGCGCATGCCGACGGTCGGCGCGGAATGGCGCAAGCACGCCGCCGAGTACTACGCGCCGAAGAACTTCAACTTCTGGTACTTCTTCGGCTCGCTCGCGCTGCTCGTGCTGGTGATCCAGATCGTCTCGGGCATCTTCCTGACGATGAACTACAAGCCCGACGCCAACCTCGCGTTCGGCTCGGTCGAGTACATCATGCGCGACGTGCCCGGCGGCTGGATCATCCGCTACATCCACTCGACCGGCGCTTCGGCTTTCTTCATCGTCGTCTACCTGCACATGTTCCGCGCGCTGCTCTACGGCTCGCACAAGGAGCCGCGCGAGCTGGTCTGGATCTTCGGCGTGCTGATCTACCTCACGCTGATGGGCGAGGCGTTCTTCGGGTATCTCTTGCCCTGGGGACAGATGTCCTATTGGGGCGCGCAGGTGATCGTGAACCTCTTTGGCACGGTACCCTTCATCGGCCCGGACCTCGCGCTCTGGATCCGCGGCGACTACGTGGTGTCGGATGCGACGCTCAACCGCTTCTTCGCGCTGCACGTCATCGCTTTCCCGCTGGTGCTGCTCGGGCTGGTGGTGGCGCACCTGCTCGCGCTGCACGACGTCGGCTCGAACAATCCCGACGGGGTCGACATCAAGAAGGTCAAAGGCCCTGACGGCCATGCGCTCGACGGCATCCCGTTCCATCCCTACTACACGGTGAAGGATCTGGTCGGGTCGGTCGTGTTCCTCGCCCTGTTCTGCTTCGTGATGTTCTTCGTGCCGGAGATGGGCGGGTACTTCCTGGAGAACAACAACTTCATCCCGGCCGATCCGCTCAAGACGCCGCAGCACATCGCCCCGGTGTGGTACTTCACGCCGTTCTACTCGATCCTGCGTGCGGTGCCGCCGCTGTTCCACTCGCAGTTCCCGGGCGTGCTCGCGATGGGCGTCGCCACGCTGATTCTGTTCTTCCTGCCGTGGCTCGACCGCTCGCCGGTGAAGTCGATCCGCTACCGCGGCACGCTCTACAAGGCGTGGCTCGCGGTGTTCGTGATCGTGTTCCTGGTGCTCGGCTATCTCGGCACCGAGCCGACCACGGTATGGGGCCAGTTCGGCTTCGATGCCTTCTTCCTCGACACCAAGGACGTCGCCACCTGGGTGGCGCGCGTCGGCACCGTAATCTACTTCCTGTTTTTCTTCCTCATGCCCTGGTACACGGCGCGCGACAAGGTGCTGCCGGTGCCCGAGCGGGTGGTGTACCACTGATGAAGAACCTCTTCGCCCTACTGCTGCTCGCGCCGCTCGTCGTGTTGGCCTCTGAGGCCGGCTATCGGCTCGACCGCTCGCCGCATGATTCGCGCGACCTCGTGAGCCTGCAGTCGGGCGCCCGCACCTATATGAACTATTGCCTGGGCTGCCACGGCATGCAGTTCATGCGCTACGAAGGCCTGAAGGAGATCGGCCTCACCGAGGCGCAGATCCGCGACAACCTGATGTTCACCGCCGACAAGGTCGGCGAGCCGATGCGCATCGCCTTCCCGCCGAAAGAGGCCAAGGCCTGGTTCGGCGTGGCGCCGCCGGATCTCTCGGTGGTGGCGCGCTCCCGCGGCGCCGACTGGCTCTATACGTATCTGCGCACCTTCTATCGCGATGCGAAGACGCCGACCGGCTGGAACAACGTCGTGTTCCCGAACGTCGGCATGCCGCACGCGCTGTGGCCGCTGCAGGGCCAGCGCGGCCTCGAGATCGTGTCGCACAAGGAAGGCGGCCACGCCACGGTGCAATACAAGTGGTCGGAGCTCTCGAAAGGCACGCAGACGGCGGCGGAGTACGACGCCACGGTGCGCGACCTGGTCAACTTCCTCGTCTATGTCGGGGAGCCGTCGGGCGTGTACCGCCGGCCGATCGGCATCGTGGTGCTGTTCGTGCTCGGCCTGCTGTTCGTGTTCGCGTATCTGCTCAAGAAGGAATACTGGAAAGACGTCAAGTAGCTCGGGCGCGCCGCGCGCCCAGGAATCGGACTCAAAACCATGATGCAACTCTATTCGGGCACGACCTGCCCATTCAGCCACCGCTGCCGCTTCGTGCTCTACGAGAAGGGCATGGATTTCCAGGTGATCGACGTGGATCTCTACAACAAGCCCGAAGACATCGCGGTGATGAACCCGTACAACCGCCTGCCGGTGCTGGTCGAGCGGGATCTCATCCTGTACGAGTCGAACATCATCAACGAGTACATCGACGAGCGCTTCCCGCATCCGCAGCTGATGCCGGCCGACCC
>VBCP01000030.1 GCA_005888925.1 Betaproteobacteria bacterium
TGGCTCTGCCGATGCCTTGCGCGCCACCCGTGACCAGGGCGGCCTTTTCAGAGTATTCTCGCGCCGTAAGGAACCTCGCTACGCCTTATGGATTCTATCGGGCCGAGATAGGGGGAATCGAGCGATGCAAGTCAAAGAAATCCTGCGCGTCAAGGGCAACCGTCTGGTGAGCATCGAGCCCTCGGGCCGTGCCGCCGACGCCGTCGCCACCATGGCGAAGGACAACCTCGGATCGCTGGTGGTGATGGAGCAGGGCCGCATGGTCGGCATGCTGACCTTCCACGAGCTGCTGCAGGCGGTGGTGAAGCGCTCGGGCTCGCTCGGCGAGGTGCGTGTCGCCGACATCATGGTGCGCGATCCGGTGACCGCGACGCCGGAGATGGAAGTGAACGACCTGCGGCGCACGATGCTCGAGAGCGGCGCGCGCTATCTGCCGGTGATGCAGGACGGCAAGCTCCTCGGCGTGATCTCGTTCCGCGACGTCGCCAAGGCGGTGCTCGAAGAGCAGGACTTCGAGAACAAGATGCTGAAGGGCTACATCAAAAACTGGCCCGCATAGCCGGCCTGTAAAATCGCCCGCATGTCGGGCAACAGCTTCGGCCTCCTTTACTGCGTCACCTCGTTCGGCGAGTCGCACGGGCCGGCGTACGGCGGCGTGGTCGACGGCTGTCCGCCGGGAATGGCGCTCGAGGCGGCCGACATCCAGCGCGAGCTGGACAGGCGCAAGCCCGGCAGCTCGCGCCATGTCACGCAGCGGCGCGAATCCGACGCGATCGAGCTCCTCTCCGGCATCTACGAAGGCCGCACCACCGGCACCGCGATCGGCTTTCTCATCCGCAACGAGGACCAGCGCTCGAAGGACTACTCGGCGATCGCCGAGAAATTCCGGCCCGGGCATGCCGATTACACCTATCTGCAGAAGTACGGCGTGCGCGACGCGCGCGGCGGCGGCCGCGCCTCGGCGCGCGAGACCGTGATCCGCGTGGCTGCGGGAGCGATCGCGAAGAAATGGCTGCGCGAGCGCTATGGCGTGCAGATTCGCGGCTATCTCGCGCAACTGGGCCGCACCAGCATCCCGTTCGAAAGCTGGGACGCGGTCGATGCCAATCCGTTCTTTGCGCCCAATGCGCGCATGGTCGCCGCGCTGGAAAAGCAGCTGGACCAGCTGCGCGAGTCCGGCGATTCATGCGGCGCGCGCGTCAACGTCGTCGCGAGCGGTGTGCCGGTGGGCTGGGGCGAGCCGGTATACGGGCGCCTGGACGCCGATATCGCCGCAGCGATGATGGGCATCAATGCGGTGAAGGGCGTGGAGATCGGCGCGGGCTTCGGCGCCATCGTGCAGAAGGGCAGCGAGCACGGCGACGAGATGACGCCGCAGGGCTTCGTCTCCAACAACAACGGCGGCGTGCTCGGCGGCATCTCGACCGGGCAGGAGGTCACCGTTTCCATCGCCCTCAAGCCGACGTCGAGCATTCGCCTGCCCCGGCGCACCATCGACCGGCAGGCCCGCGCCACCACCATCGAGACTACCGGGCGCCATGACCCCTGCGTGGGTATCCGTGCGACGCCGATCGCCGAGGCGATGCTCGCGTGCGTGCTGATGGACCACGCGCTGCGCCATCGCGCGCAATGCGCCGATGTCACGCCGCCGGTGAAGCTGGGTAGAAAAGCCTAGCTAAATCAATTAGAGTATGGGTACAAAACCTCCAAGAGAGAAGAACATGAGCAACAAGGGCCAGTTGCTACAAGACCCGTTTTTGAACACGCTGCGCAAGGAACACGTCCCGGTTTCGATCTATCTGGTGAACGGCATCAAGCTGCAGGGCCAGATCGAGTCGTTCGATCAATACGTCGTCCTGCTGCGCAACTCGGTGACGCAGATGGTCTACAAGCACGCCATCTCCACCGTGGTGCCCTCGCGCCCGATCAATCTCGGAGCGGAGAAGGAAGCGGAGTAGTTTGCCCGCAAGGAAGTCTGAAGCCCTCGCCAAGGCCGCCGATCCGCGCGCGGCGCTCATCGTCTGTCTCGACTTGGGCGAGGGCGGCTACGACGAAAGCGTAGAAGAGGTCCAGCGGCTGGTGGAGAGCGCGGGCGTGCCGCGGCACGCCGTGGTGCGTGGCCGGCGCAGCCGGCCCGATGCCAAGTTCTACGCCGGCACCGGCAAGGTCGAGGAGATCGCGCGCCTCGCGGCCGAATTGAATCCCGCGACCATCGTATTCAACCACGCGCTGTCCCCCGCGCAGCAGCGCAATCTGGAAAAGGAGCTCAGCCGCGTGGTGCTCGACCGCACCGATCTCATCCTGCAGATCTTCGCGCAGCGCGCGCAGACCACCGAGGGCAAGCTGCAGGTGGAGCTCGCTCAGCTCGAGCGCCTGTCGACGCGCCTGGTGCGCGGCTGGACGCACCTCGAGCGCCAGCGCGGCGGCCTCGGCAAGACCGGCGGCCCGGGCGAGAAGCAGATCGAGCTCGACCGGCGCTACATCGAAAAGCGCGTGCGCGTGCTGAAGGACAAGCTCGAGGGCCTGCGCGAGCGAAGAGGCGTGCAGCGCCGCGCGCGCGCGCGCGGCGATGTGCTCTCGGTGTCGATCGTGGGCTACACCAACGCCGGCAAGTCGACGCTGTTCAACGCCCTCGCGCGCGCCAAGGCGTATGAAGCGGACAAGCTCTTCGCCACGCTCGACACCACCAGCCGGCGCATCTGGATAGCCGAGGCCGGCTCGGTGGTGATCTCGGATACGGTCGGCTTCATCCGCGCTCTGCCGCACGGGCTGGTGGCGGCCTTTCGCGCCACGCTGGAAGAGACGGTGCGCGCCGATCTCCTGCTGCACGTGGTGGACGCGGCATCGCCCGCGCGCGAGGCGCAGCAGGCCGAAGTCGACAAGGTGCTGCACGAGATTGGCGCCGACACGGCGCCGCAGGTGCTGGTCTGGAACAAGATTGACATCGCGAAGCTGGATGCGGCGGCCGAGCGAGGCCAGTATGGTAGGATTTCACGCGTTTTCGTGAGCGCCCGCACCGGGGCTGGCTTGGAAGCGTTGCGCGGTGCGATCGCCGAATACGCGCAGGCGCGCGCCGCGGAGCGCAGTCCCGTCCGGCCGGCGCGCTCACTACAACCTCAATAAGACTCCATGTCCTTGAACGACCCCAACTGGGGGCGCGGCTCCCGCGGCCCGCAGGGCCCCGGCGGCGGTAACCAGGGCCCGCCGGATCTCGACGAGCTGTGGCGCAACTTCAACCGCAGGCTGGGCGAGATCTTCCGCCGCGGCCCGCGCGGCCCCGGCGACGAGCCGCCGCGGCCGCCGTCGGCGCGCGGCATCGGCGGCGGCGCCGGCGCGCTCGCCCTGCTGGTGATCGCGGTATGGCTGGCGAGCGGCTTCTACATCGTGGTCGAAGGCACGCGCGGCGTCGTGCTCACCTTCGGCAAGTTCTCCCAGGAGACCCAATCGGGCCTGCGCTGGCGCATGCCCTGGCCGATCCAGTCGCACGAAATCGTCAACCTGTCGCAGGTGCGCACGCTGGAAGTCGGCTACCGCAACAACGTGCGCACCAAGGTGCTGAAAGAGTCCCTGATGCTCACCGACGACGAGAACATCGTCGACCTGCAGTTCGCGGTCCAGTACCTCGTCAAGGACGCCAAGGACTTCACGTTCAACGTGCGCCGGCCCGACGAGTCGGCGATGCAGATCGCCGAGACCGCGATGCGCGAGGTCATCGGCAAGCATCGCATGGACGCGATCCTCTACGAGACGCAGGTCGACGTCGCCAACCGCGCGCGCGATCTGATGCAAGCGATCCACGACCGCTACAACACCGGCATCACGGTGAGCACGGTCACGATCCAGAACGCGCAGCCGCCCGAGCAGGTGCAGGCGGCGTTCGACGACGCGGTCAAGGCGGGCCAGGACCGCGAGCGCCAGAAGAACGAGGGCCAGGCGTACGCCAACGATGTCATCCCGCGGGCGCGCGGTGCGGCTTCGCGCCTGTTCCAGGAAGCCGACGGCTACAAGCAGCGCGTGATCGCCAACGCCGAGGGCGACGCCTCACGCTTCAAGCAGGTGCTCACCGAATACGCCAAGGCGCCGCAGGTGACGCGCGAGCGCATCTACATCGACACGATGCGCGAGATCCTGTCCGCGACCAACAAGGTGATGATGGATTACCGCGGCGCGGGCAACCTGCTGATGCTGCCGCTCGAGAAGCTCCTGCAGCAGGCGGGCGGCAGCGTGAACCCGACCGAGGCGCAGGCTTCGCAGCGGCCCTCCACCGAGCCGCCGGCGCCCGAGGCGAGTCCGCGCTCGCGCGAGACCCTGCGCAACCGCGACCGGGCGGATAGGTGAACGCGCGATGAAAGCAGTCGGTCCCGTCCTCGCCGTCCTCATCCTGGTCGCACTGATCATCTCGGGCGCGCTCTACACCGTCGACCAGCGCCAGCACGCTATCGTGTTCCAGCTCGGCGAGATCAAGGGCGTGGTGGAGAAGCCCGGCCTGCACTTCAAGATACCGCTGCTGCAGAACGTGCGGCTGTTCGACATGCGCATCCTCACCTACGACGACGCCGAGCCGCTGCGCTTCCTGACCCAGGGCAACCGGCCGGTGCTGGTCGATTCGTTCGTCAAGTGGCACATCATCGATGCGCGCCAGTACTACGTCAGCGTGCAGGGTGATGAGTTCCGCGCGCAGACGCGCATCCGCCAGACCGTTTCGGGCACGCTGCGCGACGAATTCGGCATCCGCGGCGTGCACGAAGTCGTCTCGGGCGAGCGCGAGCAGATCATGTCGCGCGTGCGCGAGAAGGTCGACCAAGACCTGAAGCGGATCGGCGTCGGCATCATCGACGTGCGTCTGAAGCGCGTCGACCTGCCGCAGGAAGTCAGCGAATCGGTCTACCGCCGGATGGAGGCCGAGAGGAAGCGTATCGCCAATGAATTGAGATCCACCGGCGCCGCGGAGGGCGAGAAGATCCGCGCCGACGCCGATCGTCAGCGCGAGGTGATCCTCGCCGAGGCCTACCGCGACGCGCAGCGCGTGCGCGGCGAGGGCGACGCCAAGTCCGCGGGCATCTACGCCGCCGCGTTCTCGCAGAACCCGGAATTCTTCTCCTTCTACCGCAGCATGGAGGCGTACCGCTCGACCTTCCGCGGCCGCAACGACGTCATGCTGCTCGAGACCAACTCGGACTTCCTGCGCTACTTCAGGGACTCGCTCGGCAGACAGGGGCAAAGACCGCAAGCCACGCCGGGAAAGTGAGCGATGGGCACGACGTTCCTGATGGCGTTCGCCCTGATGCTCGTGCTCGAAGGCGTGCTGCCCTTCGTCGCACCGACGCTGTGGCGCGAGACCTTCCGCCGCATCACCCAGATGACCGACGGCCAGATCCGCTTCGTCGGCCTGTCGTCGATCATCGTCGGCCTGCTGCTGCTCTTCTGGGCGCGTAGCTAGGGCATGCGCTGGCTGCTGCCCGAGTACGTCGAGGACATTTTGCCCGCCGAGGCGATGCGCATCGAGCGGCTGCGCCGCGCGATCCTCGATCTGTTCTTCGCGCAAAAATACCAGCTGGTGATGCCGCCGCTGCTCGAGTACATGGACGCGCTGCTCACCGGCACCGGGCACGATCTTGAGCTGCGCACCTTCAAGGTGGTCGACCAGATCTCCGGCCGCATGATGGGCGTGCGCGCCGACATCACCCCGCAGGTCGCGCGCATCGATGCGCACCTCTTGAATCGCAAAGGCGTGACCCGCCTGTGCTACTGCGGCAGCGTGCTCCACACGCGGCCCGCGACCCCGGGCGCGACGCGCGAGCCGCTGCAGATCGGCGCCGAGATCTACGGCGCCGCGGACGTCGACGCCGACCTTGAAGTGCAGAAGCTCTTGTGCGATGCGCTCAAGCTCGCAAGACTCTCCGACCTGCGCCTCGACATCGGCCACGTCGCCGTGTTCCGCTCGATTGCGCAGGCCGCGAAGCTCGGCGCCGAGCTCGAGGGGCAGCTCTTCGAGGCGCTGCAGAAGAAGGACCTGCCGGAGCTCAAATCGCTTTCCCGAGGCTTGCCGGCAAAGACCCGCGCCGCGCTCGAGCTCCTGCCGCAGCTCTACGGCGGCGCCGAAGTGCTCGACGCCGCGGAACAGAAGCTGCCGAAGCTCCCCGCGCTCGCCGCCGCGCTGAAGACGCTGCGCGCGCTCGCCAAGGCCTGCCCGGTGCCGATCAGCTTCGACCTCGCCGAGCTGCGCGGCTATCACTACCATTCCGGCGTCGTGTTCGACGCCTATTGCGCCGGCGTGAGCGGGCCGGTCGCCCGCGGCGGGCGCTACGACGAAGTGGGCAAGGCATTCGGCCGCGCGCGGCCAGCCACGGGTTTTTCGATTGATTTAAGAAGTGTGGCCGGCGTGGTGAAATGAGCGCCATGGCTGCTCGCAACGTCGTGGTCATCGGCACCCAGTGGGGTGACGAAGGCAAGGGCAAGATCGTCGACTGGCTCACCGACCGCGCGCAGGGCGTGGTGCGCTTCCAGGGCGGGCACAACGCGGGCCACACGCTGGTGATCGCCGGCAAGAAGACGGTGCTGCATCTCATCCCGTCGGGCATCCTGCGCGGCAGCGTCGATTGCTTCATCGGCAACGGCGTGGTGGTCTCGCCGCAGGCGCTGGTGGCGGAGATGGACGAGCTCGAGGCGGCCGGGGTGCGCGGCGTGGTGGCGCGCCTTTCGATCTCGGAAGCCTGCCCGCTGATCCTGCCTTACCACGCGGCGCTCGACCTCGCGCGCGAGGCGGCGAAGGGCGAGCGCAAGATCGGCACCACCGGCCGCGGCATCGGCCCGGCGTACGAGGACAAGGTCGCGCGCCGCGCGATCCGCCTGCAGGATCTCTTCGACGCCACGCGCTTCGCCGAGAAGCTGCGCGAGCTGCTCGACTTTCACAACTTCGTCCTGAAGAATTATTACCGCCAGGAGGAAGTGAGTTTTCAAAAAACCCTGGACGAGACGCTGGCGCTCGCGCCGCGCCTCGCGCCGCTGATCGCCGACGTGCCGCGCGCGCTGTATCACGCCAACCGCGCCGGCAAGAATTTGCTCTTCGAAGGGGCTCAAGGCTCTCTGCTCGACATCGACCACGGCACCTATCCCTTCGTCACCTCGTCGAACTGCGTCGCCGGCGCCGCTGCCGCAGGCGCGGGGATCGGACCGATGCACCTGCACTACGTGCTCGGCATCACCAAGGCCTACAGCACGCGCGTCGGCGGCGGGCCGTTCCCGACCGAGCTCTCGGACGGCGTCGGCGAGCGGCTGCGCCAGCGCGGCCAGGAATTCGGCGCCACCACCGGGCGGCCGCGGCGCACCGGCTGGTTCGACGCCGCGGCGCTCAAGCGCTCGATCCAGCTGAACGGCGTCTCGGGCCTGTGCATCACCAAGCTCGACGTGCTCGACGGCGTCGAGGCGGTGAAGATCTGCGTCGGCTACGAGCTGGAAGGCGGCTTCTCCGAGATCCTGCCCGTCGGCGCCGAGGAGCTCGAGCGCTGCCAGCCCGTGTACGAGGAGCTGCCCGGCTGGATGGAGAGCACGGTGGGCATCAAGTCGCACGGCGCGCTGCCCGCGGCGGCGTGCGCCTACCTCGAGCGCATCGAGAAGCTCGCCGGCGTGCCGATCGACCTGATCTCCACCGGGCCGGACCGCGAGGAGACCATCGTGCGGCGCCACCCGTTCGACCCCAAGTGACCCGAGGGACCCAGATGAAACGAGGACTCTGCCTGCTCGCCTTTTCAATGCTGGTGGGCGCGCCGATGGTGCGCGCCACCGGGCTCGCCACCTGCGACTCGGGCGCGCCCGAGGGCTGGCAACCGCAGGAAAAGCTCGCGGCCTCGCTCAAGGAAAAGGGCTGGCAGGTGCGGCGCATCAAGGTCGACGGCGGCTGCTACGAGGTCTACGCGCTGAACGAGAAGGGCGAGCGCGTGGAGGCGTACTTCCACCCCCGCACGCTCTCGCCGGTGCCAACCGGCGCCAAGAACCACAAGGGCTAGAGCGTGCCGGTCTGGGATCCGGTGGTGCGCATCGCGCACTGGATTCTCGCCACCTGCATCATCGCTGCCTGGTTCACGCGCGGCGCGACGCACGACTGGCTGGGCTACGGCGCCCTCGGCGTGGTCGCG
>VBCP01000031.1 GCA_005888925.1 Betaproteobacteria bacterium
TCATCTGTTTTCGACTCGCCGGATGTACCAGAGCTGGAACACCACGACGAGGAGCAGCGCCGGGAACATGGCGAGCGAGATCGCGGCGCCTTCGGAGAGCAGCCCGGTGCCGATGCCGATCTGGTAGGCATAGGTCGCGAACAAATGGGTGGCATTGGCAGGCCCGCCGCCGGTGAGCACGTATACCAGCTGGAAGTCGGCGAAGGTCTGGATGATGGAGAAGAGCACCACCACCATCGTCACCGGGATCGCCGCGGCCTCATGCAGGTCCGGGTTGATGATCTGCAGGCCGGCGAGCAGGCTGATCGCATAGAACGGCACGCCGCGCCACACGTTCACCAGCATCACCGAGGCCATGGCGAGGTCCGGGTCGCCCAGCCAGTTGATGCGCGAGTTGATGATGGAGAGCTTCCAGAACATCCAGTTGAACACGCTGAAGGTGGGATCGAACATCCACTTCCAGGCGAGCGTCGAGAGCACCGTCGGGATGATGAACGGCAGCAGGATGAAGGCGCGCACCCAGGCCTTGCCGCGGAAGCTGCGGTTGAGCAGCAGCGCGAGCCACAGCCCGAGCGCCAGCTTGAACACCGTGGTGATGGCGGTGTAGACGAAGGTGTTGAGCGCCGCCGTGCGGAAGATCGAATCGTCGAAGATCTTGACGAAGTTCTTCAGGCCGACGAAATGGCCCGGCTCGCCGACCACGGCGTTGGTCACCGACAGCCACACCCCGCGCACGAACGGGTAGGCGATGAACAGCGTCAGCAGCGCGAGGGTGGGGATGAGCAGCCAGAAGGCGAGCGCGTCCTCGCGCTCGAGCATCCGGCTGCTCCTGGCAGCGGGCAAGACTTAGTGCCCGCTCACGTTCCCGTATACACCTTATTGACCTCCTCGGCGGCCCACTTCACCGCGGCCTCCGGCGCCATGCCCTGCACTGCCTTGGCGTACATGTCGGTGATGATGTACTTGGTGAGCACTTCCGCCGCCTTGCGATTCGCGGGCCCGGCGTATCCCGGCGTGAGGCCGAGGCGCCCCGCGACCTTGTAAGGCGCCATCACCGGATCCTCGTCCCACATCTTGTGCTTCTCCCAGACCTGCGTCGTCGGCGTGGCGAAGCCCTTCTGCGAGACGAACCAGGCGTCGAAGTTCTTCGGGTCGTGGATCCACTTCAGGAATTCCTTCGCGCCCTTCTGGTTCTTCGAGTAGCTCATCAGCATGTGCGACTGGAAGGTGTGCATGCCGAACTGGCCGGCCGGGCCTTTCGGCAGCGGCGAATGCAGGATGTCGGTCTTGAGCGGCGCGCCCTTCTCGGTCTTGTACTGGTCGGGCTTGCGCAGCGACTCGATGTAGATCGAGGCGCCGTTGAGCGTCGCGCAGATCGTGCCCGAGAGGAAGGCGCGGTTGTTGTTGGTGTCGTCCCAGGCGAGGCCGCCCTCGTCGTGCGCATCCTTCCAGAACGCCGTCATGAACTTCACCGACTCCACGGTGGCTTTCGAGTCGAGCACCACCTTGCCCTTCTCGTCGACCTCCTTGCCGCCCCAGGACCACAGATACGGATAGCTGAAGGTCGGCGCGTCGCCGAAGGTGTGGCCGAGCGTCTGGCCGATGGGGCGTCCCTTCGCCTTCAGCTTCTTGCCGGCTTCGTGGTACTCCTGCCAGGTCGCCGGGAATTTGCCGTAGCCGGCTTCCTCGAACCAGGATTTGCGGTACGCGATCATGCCGCCGATGATCGCCCAGGGCACCGACATGAACTTCTTGCCGTCGCTGGTATTGCTGCGGCAGAGCTTGTAGTAGCCGCCCTGCGCCTTGCCGATCGCCTCGGCGACATCCGAGATGTCGACCGCGCTCGCGCCATAGAGGTGCGGGTGATTGTTGAACAGCATGAAGAGGTCGGGGCCGGTGCCCGGCTGGATCGCCGAGGTGACGCGCGGCTGCAGATCGTTGCCGTTGACCGTCTCGAGGTTGATCTTCATCCCGAGCTGCTTCATCGCCTCGGGCAATATCGTCTTGCGCAGCAGCTCGTCCGATGCCGGCACGAAATCGTTCCACTTGATCCAGTGCACCGTGCTCTGCTGCGCGAACACCGGCGCCTGGTGCGATGCGAGTATTCCCGCGAGACCGGCACCGGAAGCCTGCAGGAATTTGCGACGGGTAAACCTAGCCATTGGGTCTCCTCCTCCAGAGGTGTTTACGTCACTACTGTAGCTCTAAAAACGGGGACAGAACCACGATTTCCAGGCCGCCCCCCTGTCAAGGGGGGAAGCGAGCGAAGCGAGCGGGGGGTTGGTTTGGAGAAAAATGGGGTCTGTCCCTGATTTCAATAGCCGAGCACCCGCGGCAGCCAGAGCGACAGCCCGGGGAAATACGTGACGATCAAGAGCGCCGTGCACATCGCGCCGTAGAACGGCCATAGCTCGCGCGACACCTCCTCCATCGTCACCTTGCCGATGGCGCAGCCGACGAAGAGCGTCGGCCCCACCGGCGGCGTGATCAGGCCGATGCCGAGGTTGAGCAGCATGATCATGCCGAAGTGCACCGGGTCGACGCCCATCGCCTTCACCACCGGCAGCATGATCGGCGTGCAGATCAGGATCATCGGCGCCATGTCCATGAAAGTGCCGAGCAGCAGCAGGAGGATGTTGATCAGCATCAACATCACGTATTGTTGTCGGTGACCGAGAGGAAGAACGCGGTCGCCTTCGCCGGCAGCTGCATGATGACCATCAGGTAGCCGAAGCCCGCGGCGAAGCCGATCACCATCATCACCATCGCGACGGTCTTGGTGACGCGGTGCACCAGCTTCGGCAGTTCGCGCCACTTATATTCCTTGTAGATCACCATGGTGCAGAAGAACGCGTAGGCGCACGCGACGGCGCCCGATTCGATGGCGGTAAACATCCCTGACAGGATCCCGCCGAGGATGATGACGATGGTGATCAGGCCCCACACCGCGT
>VBCP01000295.1 GCA_005888925.1 Betaproteobacteria bacterium
CGGATCTCGCCCCGCTGCAGGTCGATGTCGAACGGCGGGAAGGAGAGCTGCTTCTCCTCCTCGACCGGGTAGGCGCGGCGCAGCAGCGCATGGACGCGTGCGAGCAACTCCTGACGCCGCACGGGCTTGACCATGTAATCGTCCGCGCCGTGCTCCAGGGCAAAGACGATATCCTGCTCGGAATCGCGCACGGTGACGAAGAGGATCGGCACCGTCTTCGATACGTTGCCGCGCAGCCAGGCCAGCACTTCGGTGCCCGAGATGTCGGGCACCTGCCAGTCGAGCATGAAGAGGTCGAAGCTTTCGCGCCCCGCTTGCCTCATCGCCTCCCGGCCGCTCAGCCAGCCGTGGACATCGTGGCCGTCATCGCCAATCCAGCGCTTGAGCAGCGCCAACTGGTCGGGGTCGTCTTCTAGAATCGCGATGCGCACTGCCCAACCTCCCTTTCCTGCTCAATGATACTGCCATGAAAAGACCGCTGCGCGTTGCATTGCTGGGCGGCGGCACCATCGCCCGGCTCGTGCTCCGAGAGCTGCACGCCGGCCGCCTTCCGGGGGTGGAGGTGGTGGCGCTGGCCGGCCGCGTCGGCTCGGCGCGCGCAGCCGCGTTGGCGCGCGAGTTCGGCCTGCGCTACGTCGAAGAGCGCAAGGCGCTCATCGCCGCGCAGCCCGACGCGATCCTGGAAGCGGCCTCCCACGGGGCCATACGCGATCACCTGGTCGCACTCCTCGATGCAGGCATCAGCGTCGTAGTGCTGTCTGCGGGGGCGCTCGTCGATGATGATCTGCGACGCGCGGCCGAGGAAGCCGCGAGGCGTTCGGGAGCGCTGCTGTACGTGCCTTCGGGCGGCATCGGCGGACTCGACGCACTGAAAGCGGCGTGCGCCGCAGGGGTGGACGAGGTCTCGATCCAGGTCGCCAAGCCCCCTGCAGCCTGGAAGGGCATTCCCTATGTCGAAGCGCTCGGCGTACCGCTCGACCGGCTCGAGCGGGCGCAGATCCTGTTCGAGGGCACAGCGCGGGCGGGCATCCCTCACTTTCCCCAAAACGTAAACATCGCGGCGGTGCTGTCCTTGGCCGGGATCGGCCTGGACCGCACCCTGCTCAAGGTTGTCGCCGACCCGGCGCTTGCCGCGAATACCCACACGATTCACGTCGCCGGACGCACCGGCCGCTTCACCGTCGTACTGGAAAACCTGCCCACGCCCGACAATCCGAAGACCTCATGGCTCGCGTGCTTCAGCGCGCTCGCGGCTCTCAGCGCGCTCGCGTCCCGAACTCGCTTCGGGCCGCGGCGACAATCGACCGCGCAGGGAGTTGCGAATGCTCGGGAAATGCCTGTTCGCCTTCATCGCGGTCTTTGCCATCTCCACCGCCGCGATAGCCGACGAAGCGAGGGACCAGAGTGGCAAGGCTCGTAGCTCGACTAGGGTGCAATTGAGCGACGCCGAGCTGGATGACGTCTACGCGGGTGCATTTACGATTCAGATACTCAACAATCCTGGGAACGCCGAACAAATCAAGGTTGATCAGAACCACTTTAAGTGCATCAACCTATGTGGTGGGGTGCCTCCGGATACCGGCACCACAGGTATTCACATCGTCATTACGCCGTCGGACAAGGTAATCGTGCACTGCATCGGCGGCACGCCGTGCTTTTAAGCGCATAGGCAGGCTGAGCTTTCTTCAGCGGCCTCGGTAATTGCGCGGCCTCGCGTTCGGTTTCCTCGCCGTCTGGTTGGGCGCGCAGGCGCAGCCGGTTCGCTCGCTTCTCGAAATCCGGCAGGAAGGCGTTGTCATCCAGCAGTGGGATACGAGCTGCGGAGCCGCGGCTCTGGCGACTGTCCTCACGTACGCTTTGGGCGACCCCGTATCGGAGAAAGCGGCTGCGCAAGGCATGCTGCGGCGGACCGATCCGTTGAAAGTCAAAGTGAGGGGCGGGTTCTCGCTTCTCGACATGAAACGCTATGCGGTAAGCAGGGGGTTCGTTACGGAAGGCTTTCGCAATCTGAGCACCGACGAGCTTTTCGCGATGAAAATGCCGATCGTGCCGGTGGAGGAATACGGGAATGCCCACTTTGTCGTCGTGCGCGGTTTGCGGGAGGGACGCGTGGATCTCGCCGATCCGGCGTTCGGGAACCGCCGCGTGCCGCTCGAGCGCTTCATGAAGGTCTGGAAGGACGGCATCGGCTTCGCCATCACGCGCCCCGCTTCGTAATGCGCACTGCCCTCATCGCCGTCCTGTGGCTGTTGACGGCGAGCGTGCAGGCCCAGAGCGTGGAAGAGCTGCAGCGCCTTCTGAAGGAGCGCGACGCCAAGATCCGTGAACTGAGCGAAGCGCGGGAAAAGAAGCCCGAGCCCGAGGATGACGAGCTCAACCGCGCACTGGAGCGCACGCTGGTGCAGCAAGGCGCCCTGGTGCTGCCGGCGCGCAGCCACGAACTCGAGCCGCAGTTCGCCTACGCGCACTGGGACCGCGACCGCGGTCCGTTTCGCTCGGAGTGGGATGCCGCGCTCGCGTTTCGTGCCGGCGTGGGGTGGCAGTCGCAGGTGCAGTTGCGCGTCCCGTACGTTCACGTCGCGACCGCGACCGGTTCAGCCACCGGACTTGGCGACATCTCCTTCTCAGCGCTCACGCAACTGGCCCGCGAAGACGGTCGCCGTCCAAGCCTTTTCGCTGCGCTCGGATGGCTCGCGCGCACCGGCGATGACGGCTCCAGCGGCGCAGTCCCCACCGGCGGCGGGTTCAACGTGCCGCAGGCCGCGCTTACTGCGGTGAAGCGCGACGATCCGCTGGTCTATTTCGGGGGAATTTCGTACGCGGCACCGCGGCCGCGCAATATCTCGGGCGTGCGCGTCGAGCCCGGCCGCACTTGGGGCGTGCGCGGCGGCGCCGTGCTTGCCGCAACGCCCGAAACATCGGTAAACGCAGGGCTGAATTTGGGTTTTGTGAGCGCGAGCCGCGTCGACGGCGGGCGCGTGTCGGACTCGGACACCGTGCTCGGAACACTGCAACTGGGCTTTGGCACGGTCCTAAGCAGGCGGCTGATGCTCAATGTTTCGGGCGAATTCCGGGTGAGCGGCGCGCTGCCGAATTTCCGCCTGGTCCTGGGCATCCCGATCCGCTTTTAGGTTGACCAAGCTTCGGAAAACTCAATATAATTTCCGGTTCCGCCGGAGGGGTGCCCGAGCGGCTAAAGGGGGCAGACTGTAAATCTGTTGGCCTTGCGCCTACGTTGGTTCGAATCCAACCCCCTCCACCAGTTTCGGGCGCGCCGGCGGGGCGAGAGCATGCGGGTGAGCACAGGTTGGATAAGGTGAATCGGGCGGGTGTAGCTCAATGGTAGAGCAGAAGCCTTCCAAGCTTATGACGAGG
>VBCP01000296.1 GCA_005888925.1 Betaproteobacteria bacterium
ATGCCGTTGAAAAGTACATCGGCCTGGCCAGCGGCAACGGCGGCCACCGCGTCCGAGCCCCCCTTGTACGGGATGTAGGTCCATTGCACGCCGGTGCGCTGGGCGAACTCGATGCCGGCGAGATGCGGCGCGCCGCCGATTCCGGAGATCGCGAAGTTGAGCTTGCCGGGCTGCGCCTTCGCCATCGCGATCAGCTCGCGTACGTCCTTCACCGGCACGCTGGGATGCACGGCGAGCACGTGCGGCGAATAGGACACCATCACCACCGGGCTGAAATCCTTCGCCGGGTTGAAGGGCAACTGCGGATAAACGCTCGCGCTGATGACGAGTCCGCCCAGATCGGTCAGGAGCAGCGTGTAGCCGTCCGGCGCGCTCTTGGCGACGAAATCGGCACCGACGTTGCCGTTGGCGCCAGGCTTGTTCTCCACCACGAGCGGCTGGCCCCATGCCTCGGAAAGCTTCGGCGCGATCTGGCGCGCGAGGATGTCCGAAGTGCCGCCCGCGGCGTAAGGCACGACGATGCGAATCGGCTTTGACGGGTAGGGCTGCGCATGCGCAGCGGCAAAGGCGGCGCACGCCAGGACCATGAAAAGAGTTCGCATAGTTCTTAGTCTAAACTGCCGGCCTCGCCTCAGGAGGAAGTGAATGTTTTGGTTCATTCGTTGCGCGGCGGCCGCCGCGGGCGCGATCGTGGCCTGCGCGGCCGCGGCACAGAGTTTTCCGTCCAAGCCGATACGGGTGATCATTCCGTTCGTCGCCGGAGGTTCCTCCGACATCGTCGGCCGCGCGATCGGCTCGAAGTTCCATGAGCTCCTCGGCCAGCCGGCGGTGGTCGAGAACAAGCCCGGCGCGAACGGCGCGATCGCGGCGGAGTTCGTCGCCAAGGCCGAGCCCGACGGCCATACCATCCTGGTCGGCTCGATCGGCGTGTTCTCGATCAACGCCGCGCTCTTCAAGGACCTGCGCTACCAGCCGGTGCGCGACTTCGCGCCGATCACGCTCGCCGTGACCACGCCGAACGTGCTCATCACGCGGCCCGACCTGCCGGCGAGTTCGCTGCAGGAGCTCGTCCAGCTGGCTAAGAAGAATCCGGGGCGCCTGTCGTACTGTTCCAGCGGCACGGGCTCGTCCGATCATCTGACCGCGGAGCTCCTGAAGCAGATGTCCGGCACCTTTGCCGTGCATGTCCCGTACCGCGGCGGCGCCGCCTGCCAGACCGACATCATGGGTAGCCAAGTCGACTATTCCTTCCAGAATCTCGGCGCGGTGACGAACTACATCAAGGCCGGGCGGATGAAGGCGCTCGCCGTGACGGCGAAGACGCGCCATTCACAACTGTCCAATGTGCCGAGCGTGCCGGAAGCCGGTTTCCCCGACCTGGTGGTCACCTCATGGCAGGCGGCGGCCGCGCCCGCGAAAACGCCGCGAGAGGTGGTGGCGCGGCTCCACGATGCGACAGTTAAGGCGCTGCGCTCGCCGGACATCGCCGAACGCATGAGCCAGATCGGCTTCGACATCGTCGCGAGCACGCCGGAGGAATTCGGCAAGTTCATGCGCGAGGAGCTCGAGCGCTGGACGCGCGTGGTGCAAAGGGGAGGCATCCAGCCCGAGTGATGGAAACCCTGTTCAAACAGAAGCCGCTCGAGCGCGCCATCGAAGCGGTGGTGGCCGCCGGCGGCAGCGAGGCGCGCGAAGCGCAGCTCGTCGCCGAGAACCTGGTCACCGCCAACCTGCTCGGGCACGACTCGCACGGCATCGGCATGATCCCGCGCTACATCGACGCGGTGCTCGAAGGCGGCCTTGCGCCCAACCAGCACCCCAGGGCGAGCCTCGATACCGGCGCGCTGCTTGCGCTCGATGGCTGCAAGGGCTACGGGCAGGTGATCGGCCGCGAGGCCATGCAAATGGCGATCGAGCGCGCCAAGCAGCACGGCTCCTGCGTGATGGCTCTCGGCAATACGCACCACCTCGGACGCATCGGCCACTGGGCCGAAATGGCCGTGGCCGAGGGACTGGTGTCCATGCATTTCGTCAATGTCATCTCGCATGCGCGCGTCGCGCCCCATGGCGGACGCGACGCGCGCTTTGGCACCAACCCCTGCTGCATCGGCATCCCGCTGCCGGGGGAGCTGCCGT
>VBCP01000297.1:0-4266 GCA_005888925.1 Betaproteobacteria bacterium
TAGGCGCGCTCGAACCGAAGCCCGGCATTCCGCCGAGCACGGCGCATCTCACGGAGCTGCTCGAGCGCTTGAAGCGTACGCCGGCGAAGGCGGTGGTGCGCTCCGCGTACAACGATCCGCGGCCGGCGGACTGGCTCGCCGAGCGCGCGAAGATCGCCTCGGTGCTGCTGCCGTATACCGTGGGCGGCACTGAGCGGGCGAAGGACCTCTTCGGCCTTTACGAGGACACGATTGCGCGGCTCCTCGCCGTGGGTAATTGATGCCTGAGCTCTCCATCGTCTGGCCGGCGCTGATCGCCGGCCTGCTCGTCACGGCGACGCACGCGCCGCTCGGCATCCAGGTGCTGAACCGCGGCATCGTGTTCATCGACCTCGCGGTGGCGCAGATCGCCGGGCTCGGCGTGATCGTCGCCGACGCATTCGGCTTCGAGCCGCAGGGTGCAGCGGTTCAGGCGGCGGCGCTCGCGGCTGCGCTGCTCGGCGCGTTCCTTTTGAACTGGACCGACAAGCGCTGGCCTGAGGTGCAGGAGGCGACGATCGGCGTGACGTTCATCGTCGCGGCCAATCTCGCCATCCTGCTGCTGGCGACCAATCCGCATGGCGCCGAGCACCTCAAGGACCTGCTCATCGGGCAGATCCTGTGGGTGAACCCCAAGGTGCTGCTCTATGTCGGCCTGATCTACGCCGCGATCCTTTTCGCTTGGTTCGGCTGGGCGAGTCGCATCGGCGGCATCGGCTTCTATCTGCTCTTCGCCTGCGCGGTCACGGTGTCGGTGCAGCTCGTGGGCATCTATCTCGTCTTCACGACTCTCGTGGTGCCTGCGCTGGCGACGCGCCATTTGAGCCGGCATCGCCTCGCCGCCTGCTACGTCCTGGGCGCGCTCGGCTATGCGGTCGGGCTGGGCATATCACTCTTGTCCGACCTGCCGCCGGGTCCGCTGGTGGTGTGTTGCATGACGGCGCTCGGGCTCGTAGTCTTGCTATTGACATTCCGCGCTCGAATCCCCACGTAGGTAGCTTCTCCATGGAACAATTCCACGGCACCACCATCCTTTCGGTCCGCCGCGGCACGAGCGTCGCGCTCGGCGGCGACGGCCAGGTCACGCTCGGGCAGGTCGTGGTCAAGGGCGGCGCGAAGAAAGTGCGCCGCCTCTACCAGGACCGGATCCTCGCAGGCTTCGCGGGGGGCACGGCCGACGCCTTCACGCTGTTCGAGCGCTTCGAGGGAAAGCTCGACAAGCACCAGGGCAACCTGATGCGCTCGGCGGTCGAGCTGGCCAAGGACTGGCGCACCGACCGCATCCTGCGCCGGCTCGAGGCGATGCTCGTGGTGGCCGATCGCGAGCACTCGCTGATCATCACCGGCGCGGGCGACGTGCTCGAGCCCGAGCAGGGCGTCGTCGCGATCGGCTCGGGCGGACCGTTCGCGCAGAGCGCCGCGCTGGCGCTGCTGCAGAACACCGAGCTCGGCGCGCGCGACATCGTCGACAAGGCGCTCGCCATCGCGGCCGATCTGTGCATCTACACCAACCACCAGCGCACCATCGAAGTTCTGGAATAACGCGCAGCCGGCCGGCCGATTGTTTCAGGAAAATTGCTCTGACCCCTTTTCCGGAGACTGAGTCATGAGCGGCATGACGCCGCAGGAGATCGTCCACGAGCTCGACAAGTACATCGTCGGGCAGGGGAAGGCGAAGCGCGCCGTGGCCATCGCGCTGAGGAACCGCTGGCGCCGCCTGCAGGTCGCAGAACCCTTGCGGCAGGAGATCACACCGAAGAACATCCTGATGATCGGACCGACGGGCGTGGGCAAGACCGAGATCGCGCGCCGTCTCGCCCGCCTGGCGGATGCACCGTTCATCAAGGTGGAGGCGACGAAATTCACCGAAGTCGGCTACGTCGGGCGCGACGTCGACACCATCGTGCGCGACCTGGTCGAGATCAGCGTCAAGCAGACGCGCGAGCACGCGATGAAGCGCGTGCGTACGCGCGCGCAGGAGGCGGCCGAGGAGCGCATCCTTGACGTGCTGATTCCCACCGCTAGGGGCGTCGGTTTCCAGGATGGCGCGAGCGAGGAGAGCGCCACGCGCCAGAAGTTCAGGAAGAAGCTTCGCGAGGGCGAGCTCGCCGACAAGGAGATCGACATCGAGGTCGCCGCGGCGAGTCCGCAGATGGAGATCCTCGCGCCGCCGGGGATGGAGGAGCTCACCTCGCAGATCCAGGGCATGCTCTCCAACATGGGCGGCGGCCGGCGGCGGCTGCGGCGCATGAAGATCCGCGAGGCCGAGCAGGCGCTGACCGAAGAGGAGGCGGCGCGCCTCGTCAATGACGACGAGCTGAAAGCGCGCGCGCTCGCCAACGCCGAGCAGAACGGCATCGTGTTCCTCGACGAGATCGACAAGATCACCAGCCGCGGTGAGATGCAAGGCGCCGACGTTTCGCGCCAGGGCGTGCAGCGCGATCTCCTGCCGCTGGTCGAGGGCACCACGGTCTCCACGCGCTACGGCATGGTGAAGACCGACCACATCCTGTTCATCGCCTCGGGCGCCTTTCACCTCTCGAAGCCCTCCGACCTGATCCCCGAGCTGCAGGGTCGCTTCCCCATCCGGGTGGAGCTCGATTCGCTGACGGTGGACGACTTCGAGCGCATCCTCACCGCCACCGACGCGAGCCAGGTGAAGCAGTACCAGGCGCTCCTCGCGACCGAAGGACTGCGGGTCGAGTTCGAGCCCGAGGCGATCCGGCGCCTCGCGCAGATCGCCTATCAGGTGAACGAGAAGACCGAGAACATCGGCGCCCGGCGGCTCTACACGGTGCTCGAGAAGCTGCTGGAGGAAATTTCCTTCGACGCGGGCCGGCGCGGCGCCGCGGAAGTGACGATCGACGCCGCGTACGTGGATGCGCGGCTCGCGGAGCTCGCTAGGGACGAGGATCTGGCGCGCTACGTTCTCTGAGCTCGGCCTCCAGCGCGATCTCTAAACAGCGCCGGCACAGGCAGTCCCGCCCCGGCACCGGCTCCAGCGCCGGGAGCTCCGCGCACCAGCAGCCTCCGTCGGGCGCGCCGCACTGGAACGCCCGGCCGCAGCGGGCGCAAGCCAAGTCCCTCATCGGCAAAAGTCTACCGGGGTCTTGAAATCCCGGCGGTCGACCCTTACCTCCTTGACTGTACGGGGCAAAGCCCCACAGTCAAAAGGAGAGAGCGATATGGCGAGCATTCAAAGGTTCGACCCCTTCAACGAGCTGGTCGACGACCTGTTCAAGGGCTTCCTGGTCCGTCCCCTGTCCTATGACGGCCGCGGCGATGTGCTGCCGCGCATGAAGGTCGACGTCGCCGAGAAGAACGGCGCGTATACCGTCACCGCCGAGCTGCCGGGAGTCAAGAAGGACGACATCCAGGTCACGATCGATGGCGCGCAGGTGACGCTCGCCGCCGAGGTCAAGCGCGAGCGCGAGGCCTCGCAGGACGAGCGCGTGCTGCACACCGAGCGCGTCTTCGGCAAGGCGAGCCGCAGCTTCACGCTGCCGCAGGAAGTGGACGAGGCGAAAGCCGAAGCCAAGTTCCGCGAAGGCGTGCTCGAGCTGACGCTGCCCAAGAAAGCCGCGGCGAACCGCAAGCCGATTCAGATTCAGTAGGTCGATCCAGTAATTCCTACAAACGCCAATCCGGGGCCGGCGCGCAGGCGTCGGCCCTGTTCTTTTCACACACCCCTTACCGTTGCTTGCTTGCGCCTACGCGCTCGCCGGCGCACTATCCTCGAGGGCAGGGAGGGAATAGTGCGCAGCATCAAGGCGGATCTCATTCGTCGTACGCGGCAAGCCGCCGAGGCGTCGGAAATCGATCCCTTGCGCTCAGGGGGGCTGCTCGAGCAGGTGCTGGACCAGTCCGGCGAGGCGATCATCGTCAAGGACATGGACGCCGTCGTGACGTTCTGGAACCGCGAGGCGAGCTCGCTCTACGGCTTCTCGGCCGAGGAGGCGATCGGACGTCCACTGCGCGCTCTGCATGCGGCCGACCTGTCGGAGGCGGACTACGCCAAGGTTCTCACCCGCATTCGTGCCGGGAAGCCGACCTCGTTCACCACCGAGCGGCGCAAGAAAAACGGGGAAGTCGTGCGCGTCGCCATCAAGACGACCCCGCTGACCGATGCGCGCAACGCGATCGTCGGCGAGATCACCGTCGTGCGCGACATCACCACGCTGCACCGGACCGAGGATGCGCTGCGCGGCGCGCAGGTGGAGCTCGAGGCAAAGCTGGCGACGATCCGCG
>VBCP01000297.1:4346-6831 GCA_005888925.1 Betaproteobacteria bacterium
CACCGAGGAGCTGTTTCCCGCGGTGCATGGCTCGTTCTACGTCTACCGCGAGTCGCGCGACGTGCTCGAGCGCGCGGCCGCATGGGGCGGCGAGACGCCGCCCGAGCCGACGCTCTCCCCCGAGGACTGCTGGGCATTGCGCATGGGGCGGCCGCATTTCGTGCGCCGCAAGGAAGGCGTGCGCTGCCGCCACGCCGCTTCGGACACGCAGGGGTATGGTTGCATCCCGGTACTGGGTCAGGGGCAGGTGCTCGGACTGGTGCACGTCGAACTCGACTCAGGATCGCCTGCTTCCGCGGAAATCGAAAGGCGGCTGCGAACCCTCGGGGACAGCATCGGGCCGGCGCTCGCCAACCTCAAGCTGCGCGACGCGCTGCGGCAGCTCGCGCTGCGAGACGGGCTCACCGGGCTGTATAACCGGCGTTACATGGAGGATGCGCTGCAGCGCGAGCTGCATCGCGCCGAGCGCAGCGGCAAGCCGTTGTCGCTCATCATGATCGACATCGACCACTTCAAGCGCTTCAACGACACCTTTGGCCACGACGCGGGCGATTTCGTGCTCAGCTCGATCGCCCGGACCATCGGCGCAGCGATCCGGCAGTCCGATATCGCCTGCAGGTATGGGGGCGAGGAACTTACGGTGGTCCTTGCCGAATCGGACCTGGAGCATGCCTTGCAGCGCGCGGAAAAGCTGCGCCTCGCGATCCGCGAAACGCATCTCACCCACCGCGGCCAGTCGCTGCCGGGACCCACGGCCTCCTTCGGGGTGGCGGCTTATCCTGCGCACGCGGGTAACGTGGCCGATCTGCTGAAAGCCGCCGACCAGGCGTTGTACCGCGCGAAGCAGGCGGGGAGAGACCGCGTCTGCGCGGCCGACGGGAGCCCCGGCTAGCTGCTTGTAGAATGCGGCGACGCTGAACGCGCCGTTCAATCACAACCCGCAGGCTGCCGAGAAGGCCCGCATCCTCGCCGAGGCGCTGCCCTACATCCAGCGCTTCCACGGCAAGACGATCGTCGTCAAATTCGGCGGCAACGCGATGACCGAGGAGGAGCTGAAAGCGAGCTTCGCCTACGACGTGGTGCTGCTCAAGCTCGTCGGCATGAACCCGGTGGTGGTGCACGGCGGCGGGCCGCAGATCGAGCAGCTCCTCGGGCGCCTCGGCAAGAAGGGCGAGTTCGTCCAGGGCATGCGCGTCACCGACGCCGAGACCATGGACGTGGTCGAGATGGTGCTCGGCGGCCAGGTCAACAAGGAGGTGGTCGAGCTCATCAACCAGGCGGGCGGCAAGGCCGTCGGCCTTACCGGCCAGGACGGCGCCTTGATCCGCGCGCGCAAGATGCTCCTGCCGTCGAAGGAAAACGGCACCGTCGATCTCGGCCAGGTCGGCGAGATCGAGTCGATGGATCCCTCGGTGATCCAGGCGCTGGAAGCCGGCGGCTTCATCCCGGTGGTCGCGCCGATCGGCACCGGCGCCGACGGCACCACCTACAACATCAACTCGGACCTCGTCGCCGGCAAGCTCGCCGAGGTGCTGGCCGCGGAAAAGCTGGTGGTGCTCACCAACACCCCGGGGGTGCTCGACAAGCAGGGCAAGCTGCTCACCGGCCTCACGCCGAAGAAGATCGACGACCTCGTCCACAAGGGCGTGATCTCGGGCGGCATGCTGCCCAAGATCGGCTCGGCACTCGATGCGGCGAGGAACGGCGTCAAGAGCGTGCACATCATCGACGGCCGCGTGCCGCACGCGCTGCTCCTGGAAGTGCTCACCGACCAGGGCGTCGGCACCCTCATCCGCAGCAAGTAGTGTGAGGCTCGCCCGTCTGCCGCCCTCGCGGCGGGTGTGGATCTTCGACCTCGACAACACGCTGCACGACGCGCGTCCGCGCATCTTTCCGTCGATGCACCAGCAGATCAACGCTTATCTCAGGCGCTACTTCGACGTCGACGAAACGGGTGCCAACGAGATCCGCCAGAGCTTCTGGCGCACCTACGGCACCACCCTCAACGGCCTGATGCGCCACCACGGCGCCGATCCGCGCCATTTTCTGCGGGAGACGCACGTCTTCCCCGAGCTCGCCGAGATGGTGGTGCACGAGAACGCGCTGAAGCATGCGCTGCGCCTTCTGGGGGGCACCAAGCTCGTGTTCTCGAACGCGCCGCGGCACTACGTGCAGCAGGTGCTGCGAGCCATCCGGCTCGACCGATACTTTGACGGCGTGTACAGCATCGAAGACGCGCGCTACCGCGGCAAGCCCGCGCTGCACGGCTTTCACTTCCTGCTGCGCAAGCATCACCTCGATGCGCACCGCTGCGCCTTCGTCGACGACGCGCTCGAGAACCTGCGCGCCGCGCACCGCCTGGGCATGTCGACCGTGTGGGTATCGGGCGAGCGGCGCCGGGTGCCGTTCGTCGATCTGCGCGTCGCCTCGGTGCTCGAATTGCCCCGCTTGGTCTTCCGAACTAGCTCGGCTTAGAATGCTCGCG
>VBCP01000298.1 GCA_005888925.1 Betaproteobacteria bacterium
GCGAACCATGCCGCGCCTTTGCTTACCGCCCGCTCGCCCAGCTCGGCCAGCAAAGCGGGCCAGTGGGGCGCCAGTTCCGACTGCCTGATATAGCCCGCGACCATCAGCGCGTCGTACATCTCGTCGGACGTATTCGCGACCGGCCAGGCTTCATGGCGCACGCGCTCGATCGCGGCCGGGTCGAGCGCACCCAGGTCATCGGCGTTGCGCAGCTCGGTCGCGCGGCGTGCATAGACGGCGCGCGTGCGGCGCTCCTCCAGCGGGGCGTCGTCGAGGAAGGTGTAGACCGCGGAATTGAGGAGCTCGTGGCTCAGCACCGAGGGCTCGGGCGTGTCGCGCGCCACCATCTGGATCTCGCCACTGGTGGACGAGCGGATGATCGGGGATCTCGCGCGCGCCGGGCAGATTGTCCTGGCACGCGGCGGCGTCGGGGAACGCCGCCTGCAGCAGATCCTCGGCGTACATGCGCTGCAGCTGGTTCGGCACGCGCATGCCGCCGCGATTGCGCGGCACCGCGAGCGCGAGCGTGGTGCTCCAGCGCCAGCGCGTCTCGAAGATCGGCGAGTCGAGGATCGCCTGCGTCAGCGTCTCGCGCACCGTGTTCGGATGGAGGTAGCGCAAGACTTCCTCCAGCGGGAACGAGTGCTGGCTGCCGAGCGACAGGATGATGCCCTCCTCGGTCGCCGCCGCCTGCAGCTCGAAGTTGAAGCCCTGGCAGAATTTCTTGCGCAGCGCCAGGCCCCAGGCGCGGTTGATGCGGCTGCCGAAGGGCGCGTGCAGCACGAGCTGCATGCCGCCCGACTCGTCGAAGAAGCGCTCGAGCGCCAGGTGATCGACCGTTGGCACGACACCGAGGCTGCGCTTCGCTTCCGCGAGGTACTGGACGATCTGCTCGGCCGCGCTGCGGACCAGACGGTAATCAGTCATTAACAGCTGGATGGCCCCATCCAGCTCGCCCGCTTTGCGCGGCTCATCGGGTCCGGGCAGCTCGAAGTCCACCGCCGCGCGCAGCTGCGACACCGCGACGCTCATCTCGTCCGAGCGCGCCGGCGCCTCGCCGAGCCAGAACGGCATCGACGGCGGCTGGCCCTGCGCATCCGCGACGCGCACCACGCCGTTGCCGATGCGCAGGATGCGCCACGAGGTGTTGCCGAGCTGGAACACGTCGCCCGGCAGCGATTCGATGGCGAAGTCCTCGTTCAGCGTGCCGATGAAATGGCCTTCGGGCTCGAGCATCACGCGATAGTCGAAGACCTCGGGGATCGCGCCGCCGTTGGTGATCGCGCTCATGCGGGAGCCTTTGCGCGAGCGCAGCTTGTGATTCAGCGAGTCATAGTGCAGCAGCGCAGCACGGCGCCCGCGCCGCGTGGCATAGCCGCGCGCGAGCATCTCGACGACCTCCATGAACTGCGTCTTCTCCAGCCGCCGGTACGGATAGGCCTGCCGGCAGAGCTGGTACAGCGCCTCCTCGTCCCATTCCTCCTCGGCGGCGGTCTCGGCGACGATCTGCTGCGCGAGCACGTCGAGCGGCTGGTCGGGCACGCTGATGCGGTCGAGCTCGCCGTCGTAGACCGCGCGCACCATGGCGGCGCACTCGATCAGATCGTCGCGCGTCAGCGGGAAGATGCGCCCCTTCGGTGTGCCTTTCACCGTATGGCCGGAGCGCCCCACCCGCTGGAGCAAGGTCGCGATCCGGTGCGGCGACGAAATCTGGCACACCAGGTCGACGTGGCCGATGTCGATGCGGAGCTCGAGCGATGCGGTCGCGACCAGCACCTTGAGCTTGCCCTCGCGCAGCCGCTGCTCGGCATCCAGCCGCGCTTCCTTGGCGAGGCTGCCGTGGTGCGCCGCGACGTTGTCCGCGCCCAGCTTTTCCGAAAGCTGGTGCGCCATCCGCTCGGCCAGCCGGCGCGTGTTGACGGTGATGAGCGTCGTGCGGTGCTCGTCGATCAGCTGCCCCAGGCGCTGGTAGATCTCCGCCCAGACTTCGTGCGACATCACCGCTTCGAGCGGCGAGTTCGGCACTTCCACCGCGAGGTCCATCTTGCGGCGGTGGCCCTTGTCGACGATCGCGCAGGGCTTCCGCGTGAGGAAGCGCGCGACCTCTTCGATCGGTTTTTGCGTCGCCGACAGGCCGATGCGCTGCAGTTGCCTGCCGCAGACATGGTCGAGACGCTCGAGCGAGAGCGCGAGATGCGCGCCGCGGCGCGACTGCAGCACGGCGTGGATCTCGTCGACGATCACCACGCGCGCGGTCTTCAGCATGGCTCGCGAGCGCTCGGCGGTCAGCAGCAAATACAGCGACTCGGGCGTGGTGACCAGGATGTGCGGCGGCGTGCGCAGCATCGCCGCGCGCTCGTTCTGCGGAGTGTCGCCGCTGCGCACGGCAGCAGTTATTTTTATGGGAGACAAGGCGTGGATCTCGCGCCTCGGTATCGCCAGGTTCTTGTGGATGTCGGCCGAAAGCGCCTTCAGCGGCGACACATAGATGACGCGCACCTCATCCGGCAGCCCTCCCTGCTCCACCCCTTCGCGCAGGAGCTGGTCGAGCGCGGTCAGGAAGGCGGCGAGCGTCTTCCCGGAGCCGGTGGGCGCCGCGATCAGCGTGTCTTCGCCACGGCGAACGGCGCACCAGCCTTCGAGCTGGGCGTCAGTGGGATCGGCAAAGCGGGTGGCCCACCACTCGCGGAGGACCGGATGAAAATCGAGGGGTAGCAAGGTCAGTATTTTGACATTAGATTGCGGCATTCATTCATGTTGAGCCCAGCCGAGCGCAAGGAGCTCAGGGCGCGTGCCCACAAGCTCGACCCGGTCGTGATGATCGGCGCCAAAGGCCTCACCGACGAGGTGGTGAAGGAAGTGGATCTCGCGCTGAAGGCGCACGAGTTGGTCAAGGTGCGCGCGCCGAGCCTCGAGCGCGGCGCGCGCGAGGTGGCGCTGCAGGCCCTTTGCGAGCGCACCGGCGCCGAAGCGGTGCAGCAGATCGGGAAAGTG
>VBCP01000299.1 GCA_005888925.1 Betaproteobacteria bacterium
CGCTCTGCCCGACGCGCGCGCCGCGCCGCACCGCGACGCGGCTGAGATGCGCATAGACGGTGGAATACTGGCCGTTGTGGCGCAGGATGACGACGTTGCCGTAGCCGCCTTTCGCTCCCGCGTATTCCACGACCGCATCGCCGACCGCGCGCACCCGCGTGCCGATCGGCGCGGCATAGTCGATGCCCTTGTGCGTGCGCCAGGCGCTCTGGATCGGGTGCCGGCGCATGCCGAAGCCCGAGCTGACGCGCGAGAACTCGAGCGGCGAGCGCAGGAAGGCCTTGCGCAGGTTCTTGCCGTCCGGCGCGTAGTAGCCCGAGCCGTAATGCACCGCGCGCAGCGTCTTGCCCTGGTTGACGAACTCCGCGGCGAGCAAGCGCCCGGCGCGCACCGGGCGGCCGCCCAGGTGATGCAGCTCGTAGACCACGGTGAAGCGATCGCCCTTGCGCAGATCGCGATGGAAATCGATGTCGCCGCCGAACACATCGGCGAGCTGCATCGCGACGCTGTCCGGGATGCCGACCGCGTCGGTCGCGGCAAACAGCGAGCTGCGGATGACGCTTGCTTTCATCGTGACGCGCGTCTCGAGCGCGGCCTGCTCCTCGAGCGCGCGGAAGCCCTCGCCCTGCGGCACGATCCTGACCAGCGTGTCGCGGCCCGTGAGGAAGCTCAGGGCCTTCGGCGTGCCATCGGCGAGCACGTCGGCGCGGACCAGGGAGCCCGGGCGCAGCGCGCGCAATGCCGGCGCACGCGCGAGGCGCGCGATCGCGCTCTCTTCGAGCCCGAGCCGGCCGAGAAAACCGGCGAGCGTGTCGCCGCGCTGGAACTGCTCCTCCTGGACGTATTGCCCTGCGGCGGGGACCTCGCGCGCCTTCAGGGCGAGCGCTTCGACGATCACGGTGGTTGGCGGCACGGACGCGGCCTCGTTGCGCGGCGCGATGGTGGCGAACGACGCCACCACGCCGGAAGCGGCGAGGATCGCGATCGCTGCGGTACGCCTGAGCGTGCCGGACAACTCCATAGATCGGCTAGAATCCCTTTTTATTCAGAAGCCTGCGCAGTCTAGCAAAGGCGCCTCGCGGCGCAAACCGAACATGTCCACCATTGGGCAGGCCATCCAGACCATCCGTCGGGGCTCAGATGAGCTGATCGTCGAGGAGGAGCTCGCGAAGAAGCTCGCGAGCGGCCGCAAGCTGCGCGTGAAGCTCGGCCTGGATCCGACGGCGCCCGACCTCCATCTCGGGCATACGGTGGTGCTCAACAAGCTGCGCGACTTTCAGCAGCTCGGCCACCAGGTCCAGTTCCTGATCGGCGATTTCACCGGGATGATCGGTGACCCGAGCGGCAAGAACCAGACGCGCCCGGCGCTGACCCGCGAAGAAATCCTGGCGAACGCCCGGAGCTATCAAGAGCAGGTGTTCAAGATCCTCGACTCCGAGCGCACGCAAATACTCTTCAACTCGGAGTGGTCCGACAAGCTCGGCGCCGAGGGCATGATCCGGCTCGCTTCGCGCTACACCGTGGCGCGGCTGCTCGAGCGCGACGACTTCAGCAAGCGCTTCAAGAGCAGTCAGCCGATCGCGGTGCACGAGCTGCTTTATCCGCTGATGCAGGGCTACGACTCGGTGGCGATGAAGGCCGATGTCGAGCTCGGCGGCACCGACCAGAAATTCAACCTGCTGGTCGGCCGGGAGCTGCAGAAGGACTACGGCCAGGAGCCGCAGTGCGTGCTCACCATGCCGCTCCTCGAGGGGCTCGACGGGCGCGACAAGATGTCCAAGTCGCTCGGCAACTACGTCGGCATCGCCGAGCCGCCGCAGGAAATGTTCGGCAAGCTCATGTCGATTTCCGACGAGCTCATGTGGCGCTATATCGAATTGCTGTCGTTCGAGCCGCCGGCGACCGTTGCGCGCTGGAAGAACGAGCATCCGCGCGACGTCAAGGTGGCGTTCGCCAAGGAAATCGTGGCCCGCTTCCATAGCCAAGCCGCAGCGCGGGCCGCCGAGGCGGAATTCGAGCAGCGCTTTCGCCATGGCGTGCTGCCGCAGGACATGCCCGAGGTCACGCTGCAGAGCCCTGCTGGCGGACTGTCGATCGCGCAACTCCTCAAGCTCGCGCAGCTCGCGGCGAGCGCATCCGAGGCGGTGCGCGCCATCGAGCAGGGCGGGGTGCGCATCGACGGCGAGCGCGTGACCGATCGCAACCTGCGCCTCGCGCCGGGCAGGACGCTCACCGTGCAGGTCGGCAAGCGCAAGTTCGCCAGAGCGAGCTCGCGCTCGAGGCGGCGCGCCGCGCGCACGAGGGCAATCGCAGCAACCTCGATTACCTGAACACCCTCGGCGTGGCCTACGGCGAGAACGGCGAGCTCGAGCGCGCCGAGTCGAGCTTTCGCAAGGTGCTCAAGCGCAGGCCGGTGTTCCTCGATGCGCTGATCAACCTCGCCAAGACGCTCGAGAAGCAGGAACGGTTCGGGGAAGCCACGCCGCTCTACGAGCGCGCGCTGGCGCTCGATGAAGCTTATCCGAAGCTCGCGACCAATCTCGCGCGCCTGTACCGCCAGCGCGGCGATGCGGTTCGCGCGCGGCAGCTGCTCGAGCGGCTGGCAAAGCACGTCGACGGCCAGGATCTCGCGATGGCGCTCGCCGAGTGCGACTATGAGCTGGGCAGCGCCTCGGATGCGGTCGAGCGCCTGTCGCATGCCGTCGACCAGCATCCCGAGTGGCTGCTGGCAAGAAACGCGCTTGCCCATGCGCTGCTCGCGAGCGGGCAATGGCGCGCGGGCTGGCAGCACTACCTTTCACGGCACGAGCTCTTCGAGCGCGGCGCCGGGGCGCCGGCTGTACTACCTGAGAGGCTGGATGGCGAGCGCATCCTGCTGCGCGGCGAGCAGGGGCTGGGGGACGTGCTCTTCTTCCTGCGCTTTGCGCCGCTGCTGCGTGCGCGCGGCGCGAGGCTCAGCCTCGCTTGCGAGAAGAAGCTGCACGGCATCATCGCGACCGGCGTGCTCGAAGCCGTCATGGAGGGCGGCGGCGAGGGCTTGTGGCTCGGCGACCTGCCGGCACTCCTCGAGTGCGAGGAAACGCCACCGGCGTGGCCATTGCGCGCGAACGACGATGCGCGGCGCGCGGCGCGCCAAAGACTCGAAGCGCTGGGACGCAGTCCGTACCTGGCGGTGACGTGGCGTGCGGGCACCGATACGGCACGCGGGCGTGAATTCGGCTTGGAGCGCAGCTCGCTTGCCAAGGCGCTGCCGCCCGCCGAGCTCGGCGCGGCGCTGCGCGGCTGGCCCGGGACGGTGATCCTGCTGCAGCGCGGCGCGCGGCGCGGCGAGCTCGCGCAGTTCGCTGAAACACTCGGCGCGCCCGCGCACGACCTCTCATTGCTCGGTGACGACCTCGCCGCGCTGCTCGCAGTGCTCGCAGTGCTCGATGAGTATGCGACGGTGAGCAACACCAACGTGCACCTCCTCGCCGGGCTCGGCAAGACGGCGCGGGTGCTGGTGCCTTATCCGGCGGAGTGGCGCTGGATGCGGCGCGAGGGCGCTTCGCCCTGGTTCCCCGGCTTCCCGGTGTACCGGCAGGCGCAATCGCGCAACTGGGGCCTGGCGCTCGCCGCCCTGCGCAAGGACTTGGCGCTGTGACCTACGAGGTATACGCGATCAAGTATGCGCACCATGCGCGGCGCGCCTCGGAGAATTTCATCGGCGGCGATCCGCACGACGGTCCGATGCCGCTCGATTATTTCGTCTGGCTCGTGCGCGGCGAGGGCCGCGAGCTCGTGGTCGACAGCGGTTTTTCCGCCGCCATGGCACGCAAGCGCGGGCGCGAGCATCTCCGGTGCCCGGCTGATGCGCTGCGCCTGCTGGAGGTCGATGCGGCGCGCGTGAAGGACGTGGTGATCACGCACCTGCACTATGACCATGTCGGCAATTTCGAGCTGTTCCCGGCGGCGATGCTGCATCTGCAGGAGCTCGAGATGCGCTACGCCACCGGGCGCTACATGTGCAGCGAATGCTTCCGCGGCGCGTTCGAGGCGGAAGACGTCGTCGGCGTGGTGCGCCGCGTGTACGACGGACGCGTGCGCTTTCACGACGGCGACACCGAGCTCTATCCGGGGATCTCGCTGCACCTCATCGGCGGCCACACCATGGGCTTGCAGGTGGTGCGCGTCGCGACGCGCCGCGGCTGGCTGGTGCTCGCCTCCGACGCGAGCCACTTTTACGCCAACATGGAAGAGGCGCGGCCGTTCCCGATCGTGTGGTCGGTCGCGGAGATGATCGACGGCTACGCGCGCATGCGCGCGTTGGCCGAGTCGCCCGCGCACATCATTCCGGGCCACGATCCGCTCGTGCTCGAGCGCTATCCCGCGCCCGCGAAAGCGCTGCAGGGGGTTGTTGCCCGCCTGGACTAGTCCTACCATGAGGCGAGGAGGAGCCCTCATGTTCAGAGAGACGAGTGCGATGGCGGCTGCACTGGCATTCGCCGCAGCGGCGTTCGCACAGCAGCCGGCACCCGCGACGAGCGCCGCGAAGACCTACAAGTTCCAGTCGACCTGGCCGGCGAGCCTGACGCTGCAGGACAACTTCAAGATGTTCGCCGAGCGTCTCGACAAGCTCACCGGCGGCCAGATCAAGATCGAGGCGATGGCCGCCGGCCAGATCGTGCCGGCGTTTGAAATTCTCGATGCCACGCACAAGAAAGTGATCGACGGCGGCCACGGCGTCGCCTACTACTGGGTCGGCAAGAACAAGGCGGCAACGCTGTTCTCGGCCACGCCCGCTGGCCCGTTCGGGATGGACCACTTCGATTTCCTCGGCTGGATGAACGAAGGCGGCGGCATGGATCTGTACTGGGAGTTCTACCGCGACGTCCTCAAGCTGAACATTGTCGCGTGGCCGATCGGCGGTGCAAGCCCGCAGGCGTTCGGCTGGTTCAAGCGCCCGATCAAGAGCCTGGCCGACTTCAAGGGCATGAAGTGCCGCCAGACCGGCATCGTCGCCGAGATCTATCAGAGGATGGGCATGCAGACGGTCAACATGCCCGGCGGCGAGATCGTACCCTCGGCGCAGCGCGGCGTGATCGACTGCGCCGAGTGGGTCGGCGGCGTCGAGGATCTGCGGCTCGGCCTGCCGCAGGTGTGGAAGTATCACTACACCCCGGGGATGCACGAGAGCAACTCGATGCTCGAGCTGATCATGAACGGCGACGTGTGGAAGGGCTTCAACCCGCAGCAGCAGGAAGCGGTGCGCTCGGCGGTGTTCGACACCTTCGTGCGCTGGGGTATCCGCTGGCAGAAGCAGAACGCCGACGCGATCGAGGAGATGCGCACCAAGTACGGCACGCAGATCCTGCGCACGCCGCCGGAGATCCTGGTCGACTTCCTGAAGACCTGGGACGTCATCGCCGCGGAGGAGTCGGCGAAGAACCCGTTCTTCAAGAAGGTCTACGAGTCGCAGCGCGAATACGCCGCGAAGGTGGTACCGGCCAAGCGCTTCATGTTCCCGCCGTATTCG
>VBCP01000300.1:0-3587 GCA_005888925.1 Betaproteobacteria bacterium
CCTGGTTTTGCAGGTCGAGCGTACCGTCGGCGGCCTGGAAGGCGTCGGGATGCACGGCCTTGTGCGCGAGAAAAAGCGCGAACGGCTTCGCGCGCCGCCGATCGAGGAACTCGACCGCGAACCCGTTGAGCAGATCGGTGATGTAGCCGGAGCGCTGCTCATAGCTACCGTTGATGTTGAGCTTCGGGTCCTGGAGGCGCCCATGGCCGTCGAACGAGATCCAGTGGTCGTAACCCGGCCGCGGCCGGCCGTCGTTGCCCATGTGCCACTTGCCGATATGGGCCGTCTCGTAGCCGAGCTTCTGCAGCGCTAGGTGGTAGTTCGGCAGGCGATGGCTCATGGCATCGCGCGCCACGTTGTCGATGATGCCGTGGCGGCTCGCGTACTGGCCGGTCATGATCGAGGCGCGGTTCGGCGAGCAGATCGCTTCAGGTACGGATGGCCGCCGGCGCCGAACTCGTCGTAGCGCAGGTCGTCGATCAGGATGACGAGGAAATTGGGCTTCCTCATCCTCTACTGAGGCTTGACGCCCGCAGCAGCGGCGAGCTTGCTCCAGCTTTCGATGTCCGTGCGGATCAGCGCAGCGAATTCGCCGGGCGTGCCGCCGACCGGGAGCAGCGCCGCCTGCAGCAGCCGCGCCTTCACGTCCTCGAGCTGCAACGTCTTTTTCGTCTCCGTATAGAGCCGGTTCACCACCTCCGGGCTGGTGCCGCGCGGGCCGAGGAGCCCGAGCCATTGGCCGGTGTCCACCGCGAAGCCGAGCTCATGCAGCGTGGGAATGTCGGGCATCGTCGGGAAGCGCTCCTTGCTCGTGAAGGCGAGGATCTTGATCCGTCCCGCATTGTGATGCGGGATGAGCGGCGTCGAGCCGAGCATCGCCACCGGCACCTGGCCGGCGACGAGGTCCTGCACCGCGGGCGCGCCTCCCTTGTACGGCACCTGCTGCATGTCGATCCCCGCGAGTGTCTTGAAGAGCTCGCCGGTGAGGTGCTGGCCGGAGCCGACGCCGGAATGCCCGAATGCGAGCGCGATGAACTCCTGGATCGTCTGCACCCCGACCGACGGATGCACGGCGATGGCGAGCGGCTGGCTCGTGACCTGCGTCACCGGGACGAAGTCGCGCTGCAGATCGAAGTGCACGTCCTTCATCACCAGATGCAGCGTCTCGACCGGGTCGGCGGCGAAAAGAAAGGTGTAGCCATCGGGCGCGGCGCGCGCCACCTCTGTCGCGCCGATAGCGCCGGATGCGCCCGCGCGGTTGTCGACCACGAACTGCTGACCCAGCGCGCGAGTGAGCTTGTCGGCGACCACGCGCGCCGCGACATCGGTCGCGCCGCCCGGCGGAAACGGCACGATGAAGCGCACCGGCTTTGCCGGCCAGGACTGGGCGTGCACGAGCGAAGCAGCGAGCATTCCCAGTGCGAGGAGGATGGTTCTCATTGGCGCCTCCTTATCCGAAGATGGCCGGATACCCGGGCGGCGGCGTGAAGCCGAGGTCGCCGCGCCGCAGGACCGCTTCGCGGCCGCCGTGCTGCTCGAGAAGCTCGGCCTGGCGTTTCTTCGCCCGCGCATCCACTTCCGCGGGATCGCAGATCGCATGCAGCCGCGCCCTGCACTCCTCGATCAGCCCGGCGTACCGCGGTTCGGCCGCGAGGTCGTTCAGCTCCTCGGGATCGGCGGCGAGGTCGAAGAGCTGCGGCCGGTAGGCCACGTAGTGCACGTACTTGTAGGCTCCGTGCCGGATCATGAATGCGCCGGTGGTCGATCCCATGCCGTGGTACTCGCACAGGACGTTGCGCTCGGGGCGGGCGCCGCGCGCGAGCTCGAGGAGCGAGTGGCCCGGATAGCCTTCGTGGCGCTCGGGCTCGTCCAGGCCGGCGCATTGCAGGATGAAAGGATAGGTATCGACGTGGCTCGCCGGCGTATCGATCTTCGCGCGCGGAATTCCGGGACCCTCGATGACCAGCGGCACACCGGCCACTTCCTCGTACATCGTCGATTTGCCCCACAGCCCGCGCGCGCCGAGGTTGTCGCCATGATCGCTGGTGTACAGCACGCGCGTGTTCTCGCGCAGTCCCGTGTCGTCGAGCACGCGCAGCACCTTGCCGACGTTGTCGTCGAGAAAGCTGCAGAGCCCGTAATAGGCGGCAGTCGCCTTGCGCAGCTTTTCCTCGTCGAAGTAACGGTCGTAGGCGAAGCTGCCGGCATAGTCACGCAGGTAAGGATGCTGCGGGCGCTCGCCCGGCGCGTACTGCTTGGGCAGCGGCATGCGCTCGAGCGGGTAGCGGTAATAGAACTCGGAGGGCGCGACGAGCGGGAAATGCGGGCAGACGAAGGAGACGAACAGCACCCAGGGCTTGTCGCGATGGCGCGGCGCCTCTTCGCGCAGCCAGATCTCGGCGCGCGTCGCGATTTCCCGATCGTAGGCAGTGTACGGCGTCTCGCCCGGGCCGGCGAGCTTGGCGATTTTCCAGGCGAGCCCGCGCTCGGGCAGATCTTGGCGCACGAGTCCCATCAGATCGCCCCTGCCCTCGATGATGTTCATCGGGATTATCTCTTCGGAAAACCCGTTGTCGTCCTGCGGATGACCGCGAAAGTGCAACTTGCCGATCGACACCACGCGATGGCCGCGGCTGCGCAACCGATGGTGCCAGCTCGGAACCGAGCCCGTACTTGCCGGTGGCGAACGCGGCGCGCGCGGGCACGCATACCGGGCAGGTGGTATACGCGGAAGTGAACGAGGTGCCGCGCGCCGCCAGCGCGTCGAGATTCGGCGTCTGCGCGATCGGATGTCCGGCTGCGCCCATGATCTTGGGGTTGTGCTCGTCGGACATGATGATGAGAAGGTTCGCGGGCGACATGCTTCGACGCGGAGTATAAAGCCCGGATGAAACTGAACGAGCTCGAGCGCGCGATGCTCGCCGGCGAGCACGGCAGCGCGGTGCGCGCGGCGATCGAGCATCAGATCAAGGTCGGCGATTTCTTCGGCGCCGAGGATTTCGTGCCGGTCACGCAGGCGCACATCATGGCGGACACCGAGAGCCTCGGCGAGGCGGGCGTGCGCTGGCTCGAATCGCTGGCGACGGACAACGGCGCCATGCGCGTGCCGACGATCACGGATCCGCGCGGCACCGATTTCGCCAAGGCAGCCGTGCTGAAGCAGCCGGCCGCGGCGCTGAACCTCGAGCGGCGCGCGATCGAGGCGTTCAAGCGGCTCGGCGTCCTGCTGACCGACACCTGCATCAATTACCAGACGATCCAGGCGCCCGCGCGCGGCGAGCACGTCGCGTTCGGCGATACCGGCGTCGTGATCTACGCGAATTCTGTCTGCGGCGCACGCTCGAATTACGAAGGCGGTCCATCGGCGCTCGCCGCGGGCATGACCGGGCGCACGCCGCGCTACGGTTTTCACGTCGAGCATCAGCGCCGGGCGACCATGCGCCTGCGCGTGGCGTGCGCTCCCGGGAGCCTCAACGACTGGGGCGCGCTCGGGGCGGTAATCGGCCGGCTCGCCGGCAACTACTGGGCCGTGCCGCTGGTGGAGGGTGTGGAAGCAGCGCCGGGATCGGATGCGCTCAAGCATTTCG
>VBCP01000300.1:3688-4005 GCA_005888925.1 Betaproteobacteria bacterium
GAGATCGATGTGGTCGTGTTCTCGGCGCCGCAGCTGAGCCTCTACGAGCTGCGCGAGCTCGCCGCGCTGTGCGACGGCCGGCGCTTCGCAAGACCGCTGCTCGCCGTCACCAGTCCGCAGGTGAAGCCCGATGCGGATCGCTTCGGCCTCACCGCGCGCATCGAGGCGGCGGGCGGCCACGTGCTCTCGGGCATGTGCTTCTACCAGTCCTATGCGCGCGAGATTGCCGAAGCGAACGGCTGGAAGCGCCTCGCGACGAACAGCGTCAAGCTGGTGAACATTCTCGGCGGCTACGGCTACGTTCCGCTGCTCGCCTC
>VBCP01000302.1 GCA_005888925.1 Betaproteobacteria bacterium
GCGGCCGCCGGCGCGGCTACACGCCCGGCGGCTTTCGCCTGCTCGCCGAGCGCGCCGGCGTCTCGAAAGCCCACCAGGTGATCGAGTTTTCCATCCTGGAAGATTGCATGCGCGAGGACCTGAACGAGATCGCGCCGCGGCGCATGGCGGTGCTCGATCCGATCAAGCTGGTGATCGACAACTACCCCGCGGACCAGGAGGAGCAGCTGCAGCTCCCCAACCATCCGCAGAAACCCGACTGGGCGAAGCGCGACGCGCCCTTCTCGCGCGAGCTCTGGATCGAGCGCGATGATTTTCAACAACAACCGGAAAAGGGCTACTTCCGCCTCTTTCCGGGCAACGAGGTGCGCCTGCGCTTCGGCTACGTCGTGAAGTGCAGCGGCATGAAAGATGGCGTGGTGCACTGCACCTACCATCCCGACTCGCGCTCGGGCACGCCCGGCGCCGACAACTACAAGGTCAAGGGCAACATCCACTGGGTGAGCGCCAAGCACGCCTATGCGGCGGATGTGCGCTTATACGATCGCCTGTTCAAGGTCCCTGAACCGGGGACAGACCACGATTTCCTGCTGGATCTGAACCCCGCTTCGATGAAGCTGGTCCAGGCCCAGCTCGAGCCCTCGCTGCGCGACGCCAAGCCCGAGCAGAGCTTCCAGTTCGAGCGCCACGGCTACTTCATCCGCGACCGCGACGGCGGCTTTAACCGCACCGTCACGCTGCGCGACTCCTGGAAGTAATTCCGGACAACGTCCGTAATTATTGCTTCCGCCTTTCCCGCGGCGTAACGTTGGTGCAGGGGGAGCTTTGACCAAGCTGCAGTCAATTTGCGTCGCCTTCAGTTGTCTGCTGCTGGCGCCCCTTGCGCACGCGCAGCCGGCGAAGCTCCAGCGCATCGGCGTCATTCATGAAGGTGGCCCATACGAGGCGACCGTGCAAGGAATGGTTGCGGGCCTAAAGCAATCGGGCCTTGTCGAAGGAAAGCATTTTCTCCTGCACGTGCGCGACCTGAAGGGCAGTCTGCGCGATATCGAAGGCGTGGCGAAGCAGCTGGTGAGCGAACGTGTGGATCTGCTTTTTACCGTCACGACTTCCGTGACGCTCGCCGCCAAGAAGGCCACGCGCGACATCCCGATCGTCTTTTATGCCGGCAGCGACCCGGTGCGCGTTGGACTCGTCAAGAGCTATGCCAAACCCGGCGATCGGCTGACCGGAGTCCACCAGCCGGCGGTCGATCTGGTGCCTAAGCGCCTGGACATCCTCAAGCAGCTCCTGCCGGGTGCACGGCGCGTCGTCACGTTCTACAACGTCGAGAATCCAATCTCGGCCCAATCGCTTGCCGAAGCGCGGGGCGTGGCTGCCAGGCTCGGGATAGAGCTCATCGAACGGCCGGTTCGCTCGGTGGACGACGTCGTGGCCGGCGTTCGCGCTCTGCGAGCAGGCGAGGCGGATGCCTACTTCCAGACCACGGATGTGACCGTGTTCGTCGCGACGCCGCGAATCATCGACTTGGCCCGCGAGAGAAGATTACCGATGCTGATCGGTGACCTGAACAGCCTCCAAAACGGCGTGCTCGCGGCGTATGGCGTCAACTACTTCGAGGTTGGACGGTTCGCCGCCAAGCATGTGCAGCGCGTGCTTTCAGGAGCCAAGCCACAGGACCTGCCGGTGGAAATCTACGACCAGGTGCAGCTCGGTCTGAATCTGCGCGTCGCCCGGGAACTGGGAATCACTGTGCCGCAGCCGCTGATCCTGCGGGCGGATCTAGTCATCCGTTAACAAGAAATACTTCCTTGGCCGCGCGGCGCAGCTTCATTAGGCTGACTGCATGGAATTCCGCGTAGGTCAGATCATCGCCAAGTGCCCCGGCTGCGGCGGCATGCAGTTCAAGATCCCCGAAAACGAGCACTCCGGACCGCGCATGAGCTACGTCTGCGCGGGCTGCGGCAAGGCCTCCGAATATTCCAAGCTCGTCCTGCAGATCGGCCGCGAGGCGCTGCGGCAGCGCAAGACCCGTCTTTCAGGCGAGCGCGCCGATCGGGTGCTGCGCGAGCAGACCTAGAGCTGGATCTCGCCGCGCTCGGCGGGATCGTCGTTCTCCGCGCGGTTCACCTCGTCGTGCTCGAGGTTCTCCAGCGGCGGCACGCGCTCCTTGAAGCCGTGCGGCTGCAGGAGCTCGCGCAGCGGCGTGCCGCCGTGATAGAGCCAGACCTGGCCGAAGCGCTGGGGAATCATCCGGCGCATTGTAGAAAAAGAAAAGCGGGCCCCGGGGCGGGGCCCGCCGTGTGCGTTGCCCTGCTAGCCGCCGTCCGGATTGTCGAGGTCGGCGTCGTTCTGCGATGAAGCCAGAGTGTCGCTTTGCTCGATGATCAGGTAGCGGTCCGGCCTGCCGTCCATGTCGTCGTCCACTCCGTAGAGCGAATAGGCCATGTCGTAGGACGGAGAGGCGTTCCAGGCTCCTTGCCCGTCGAACGCTGAGTCCGCGATCACGTAGGCTTCTTCCGCGGTCAAGGTGCTCTCGCCCGCAGCGACCGCCGTTCCGGCCGTAAAACCCAGTGCCGCTACGCCGCAGAGGATCGACTTCGCGAGTTTCATGGTGTCTCTCCTTTCGGGAACGTCACATGAAGGCTTGCCGCAAGATTCGCGCCGGT
>VBCP01000303.1:0-3012 GCA_005888925.1 Betaproteobacteria bacterium
GTCCTCCGTCCGCATTTCTTCCTATTGGTGCGGGAATCTTAGCCTAGTTCATCGCGAACGGCCCGAGCGAGTGCGAGGCTCGAGGTGAGGCCGGGCGACTCGATGCCATAGAGCTGCACGAGTCCCGGCACGCCGTGCTTGCGCGGACCCTGGATCTCGAAGTCGGGCGCGGCCTCGCCGGGTCCCGCGGTCTTCGGCCGAATTCCCGCGTAGCCCGGCGACAGGGAATCATCGGGAAGCCCGGGCCAGTAGCGGCGAATCGCGGCGTAGAAGCGCTCGGCGCGGCGCGGATCGACGTCATAGTCGATGCGCTCGACCCATTCGACGTAGGGACCGAAGCGCGCCTGCCCCGCGAGATCGAGCGTGACGTGCACGCCGAGCCCGCCCGGCTCGGGCACGGGATAGATCAGCCGTGTGAATGGGCTCTTCCTGTTCAACGAGTAGTAGTTCCCCTTCGCATAAAGCTCGCGCGGCGCCAGGTGCGCTGGATAACCATCGATCGCCTTCGCCACGGTCGGCGCGCGCAGGCCGGCGCTGTTGACGAGCACGGTGCAGCGGATCGGGTCGCTCCCGGTCACGTGCAACTCAAACCCTTGGCGGACACGTGCCCGCTCCAGTGGGCTTTTCAGCGCGAGCATGGCTCCGCCGGCCTCGGCGTCGCCCAGATAGGCGAGCATCAGCGCGTGGCTGTCGATAATCCCGGTCGAGGGCGAATGCAACGCGCCCATGCAGAAGAGCTCGGGCTCCATGCGCGCGACCTCGTCCTTCGCGATCCAGTCGACGTCGGCGACGCCATTGGCGTGCGCCTTGTCGCGGATGTTTTCCAATTCCTTTAATTGATTCTGGTTGGTCGCGACGATCAGCTTGCCGCAGCGCCGGTGCGCCACGCCGTGCGTGGCGCAGTACTCGTACAGGAGAACGCGACCGGCGACGCAGCTGCGCGCCTTGAGCGATCCCTCGAGCTGGTGTGCGTGCCGATCGCGTCCTCGGCATCGAGGATGATCACCTCGCGTCCGGCCATCGCCAGCTCGCGCGCCACCGCGAGGCCGACGACGCCTGCGCCGACGACGACGGCGTCAACGCTTTCCACGCGCGAGGCTCCGTTCGAACGCAAAGGCGGCGAGGCTGGCAAGCGCCGCGGCGGTGGCCATCGGGCGCGCGGTGCCGTCGAAAAGCGCGCCGAGCAGCGTGCTGAGCAACGCCCCGGCGGTGAAGCCGATCGCGCCGATCAGCGAGGACGCGGCGCCTGCGGCCTGAGGGAAGGGCGAGAGCGCGAGCGCGGTGGCGCTGGGCAAGATCAGCGCCGTGCCGAAAAGCAGCACGGCGAACGGCGCGACCAGCGCGAGCCAGTGCTCGGCGCCGGCCCAGGCGAATGCCGCGACGGCCAGCCCGCCGCCGAGCACCAGGAAGCTGCCGCCGCGCATCAACCGTGCGCTGCCAAGGCGCAGCACGAAGCGGCTCGCCACCCAGGCGCCGGCGATCTGCCCGAGCATCACGCCGGCGAACATCCAGCCGTAGGCGTCGAGGAACACGAGCAATGGTGCCTGGAATCGCCGATCCGAGAGGATGCGGCCGAGTCCCCGGGCGATCTGCGCCGGGTGTGCGGAGCGCCGCTCGGCGGGCGCGGTTTCCCGCAGGCCGGCCGCGACGGCGACCAGCAAGCCGGCGGCAATCAGCACGTAAGTCCAGAAGATCGCGCGCCAGCCGGCGTGCGCGGTGAGGAGCGCGCCCGACACCGGCGCCGCGATCGGCACTATGCTGAACACGACCATCATGCGGGCGAGCAAGCGGGCGGCTTGCTCGTGCGCGTGCAGATCGCGCACGATCGAGCGCGCGACGACCACGCCGCCCGACATGCCGAGCCCCTGCACCAGCCGCGCCGCAACCAGCGCGCCGATCGACGGCATGAAGGGCGCCGCGGCAGTCACCGCGAGCATCAGGCCGAGCGCCGCGAGCAGCACCGGCCGGCGGCCGTAGCGGTCGGACAGCGGTCCCCAGATGAGCTGGCCGACCGCGAGGCCGAGGAAATAAGTGGTGAGCGTGAGCTGCACCGCGCTCACCGGAGAGGCGAAGGAGGCGGCCACGTCCGGCAGCGCGGGCACGTAGAGATCGGTGCCGAGCGCGGAGAGCGCGATCAGGACGCCGAGCAGCAGCGTGAGCGCGGCCGAAGTCTCTTTGTTATTCAAGCTAGCATTGGATTCTAATGAACCCGCAGGTCACGCTCGCCAACTGGCGCAGTGCGCCGTTCAATCGCTGGGCCTTCCAGCATGTCCGCGAGCTCATCCCCAGCGCCGACATCGCCAATGATCCGCGCCGCGTGCGCGAGCTCGAGCAACGTCCGCGCGAGCTCGACGTGCGCATCGAGCCCGACAGCGGCGAGCCGCTGACGCTGGCCCAGTTTCTGGCGGAGACGCAGACCGATGCGCTGGTGATTCTGCAGCGCGGGCGCCTCGTCGCCGAGCACTATGCCAACGGCATGACGTACGAGACGCTGCATATCCTGATGTCCGTATCGAAGTCGATGATGGGCCTGCTCTTCGGCCAGCTCGGCATCGATGCTGAGCGGCCGGTGGTGGACGTTTTGCCCGAGCTCGCGGGGACTGCCTATAAGGGCGCCAGCATCCGCCACCTGCTCGACATGCGCACCGGCGTCGCCTTCGAAGAGGACTATCTCGCCACCTCGGGCACCATCGTCGAGTACCGCAAGGCCACCGGCTGGAACCCGCTCGGCCCGGGCGATGCGCCCGGCGACCTGCATTCCTTTTACCAAGTGCTGACGCAGCGTGATGGCCCACATGGTGGGCGTTTCCATTACATCTCCACCAACAGCGATCTGCTCGGCTGGGTAATCGAGCGGGCCACCGGCCGGCGCTATGCCGACCTGATGAGCGAGCTCCTCTGGAAGCCCATCGGCGCCGAGCGCAGCGCCTACATCACGGTGGATCGCTTCGGCGCGCCGCGCTGCGCCGGCGGCATGTGCGTCACCGCGCGCGACCTGGCGCGCGTCGGGCA
>VBCP01000303.1:3150-6910 GCA_005888925.1 Betaproteobacteria bacterium
GCTGCATGGCGATGCTCCACTGATTTTCGGTGTCGGCATCCATGGCCAGAACCTCTTCATCGACCGCCGGAACGAGCTCGTCATCGCCAAGCTCTCGTCGCAGGCGATGCCGCTCGACGCGGCGCGCATCGCGCTCACGATGCGCGCCGTGTCGCAGCTCAGGAAATATCTCTCGTGAGCGGCTGGCAGTTCTGGATCGACCGCGGCGGCACCTTCACCGACGTCGTCGCGCGCCGGCCCGATGGCGCGATCGTCACCCATAAGCTCCTGTCGGAGAACCCGGAGCGCTATCGCGATGCCGCACTCGCCGGCATCCGTCATCTGCTCGGCGTCGCCGATAGCGCGCCGATCCCCGGTCGCGATATCGAAGCGGTGAAGATGGGCACCACCGTCGCGACCAATGCGCTCCTCGAGCGCAAAGGCGATCCGACCGTGCTCTTCATCACGCGCGGCTTTCGCGACGCGCTGCGCATCGCCTACCAGAACCGGCCGCGGCTGTTCGACCGCCACATCGTATTGCCCGAGATGCTCTACGCAAAGGTCGTGGAGGTGGACGAACGCGTCGGCGCGCGCGGCGAGATGGTGCTGCCCCTCGATCTCAAGAAAACCGAGGTGGACCTGCGAGCCGCGTACGCCGAGGGCTTCCGCTCCATCGCCATCGTCTTCATGCACGGCTACCGCTTCACCGAGCATGAGCGCCAGGTCGCCGAGCTCGCCAAGGCGGCGGGCTTCACGCAGATCTCGGTGTCGCATCGGGTGAGCCCGCTGATGAAGCTCGTCGGGCGCGGCGATACCACCGTGGTCGACGCGTATCTCTCGCCGATCCTCGGGCGGTATGTAAGCCAGGTCGCCTCGGAGCTGGACGGCGTGCGCCTGTTCTTCATGCAGTCGAACGGCGGTCTCACCGACGCGCGGCGCTTCCAGGGCAAGGACGCGATCCTTTCGGGCCCGGCGGGCGGCATCGTCGGCGCCGCGCGCACCTCGGAGATGGCCGGCTTCGAGCGCATCATCGGCTTCGACATGGGCGGCACCTCGACCGACGTGTCGCATTACGCCGGAGCCTTCGAGCGCGAGTTCGAGACGCGCGTCGCCGGCGTGCGCATGCGCGCGCCGATGATGTCGATCCATACCGTGGCCGCGGGCGGCGGCTCGATCCTGCACTTCGACGGCTCGCGCTACCGCGTCGGTCCCGACTCCGCGGGCGCGAATCCGGGGCCGGCCAGCTACAGGCGCGGCGGGCCGCTGACCGTGACCGATGCCAACGTCATGCTCGGCAAGATTCAGCCGGCTTTCTTTCCGCACGTGCTCGGGCCCGCAGGCGACCAGCCGCTCGATGCTGCGGTGGTGCAGGACAAATTCCGAGCCTTGGCGGGCGAAATTCGGGATGGGAGGAGCGAGGAGCAGATCGCGGAAGGCTTCGTCCAGATCGCAGTCGGCAACATGGCCAACGCGATCAAGCACATCTCGGTGCAGCGCGGGCACGACGTCACGCGCTATACGCTGTGCTGCTTCGGCGGCGCCGCCGGCCAGCATGCCTGCCTGGTCGCTGACGCGCTCGGCATGACGCGCGTCTTCATCCACCCGCACGCGGGCGTGCTGTCGGCGTACGGCATGGGCCTCGCCTACCAGACGGCGATGCGTGAGCGCGCGGTGGAGATGAAGCTCGATGATTCCCGCGCGCTGGAAGATATCGCCGAGGAGCTCGCCAACGCCGCGCGTCAGGAGCTCGTGCTGCAGGGCGTGCCGGTATCCCAGGTACAAGTCGAGCGGCGCGCGCACCTCAAATACGACGGCACCGATACCGCGCTGGTGGTGAAGCTCGCGCCGCTGCCGCAGATGGTGGCGCAATTCGAGGCGGCGTACCGCAAGCAGTTCTCGTTTCTCATGCCGGGCAGGACGCTCGTCGCCGAGGCCGTATCGGTCGAGGCGATCGCACCGGGCGACGCACCCGGGGAGCAGCCTTCCGAGCGCCGCAAGGCGGCACCGCCGGTCGACACGGTGCGGATGTTCACGGGGGGTGCCTGGCAGCGCACACCGCTCTACCGGCGCGAGGCGCTCGGCGTCGGCCAGGTGATCGAGGGCCCGGCGATCATCGCCGAGGCGAACGCGACCACGGTGGTCGAGCCGCAGTGGCGGGCGCGCGTCACGGCGCTCGATCACCTGGTGCTGGAGCGCACGCAGCCACGCATTTCGGCCGCCGCCCTGGGCACGGAAGTGGATCCCGTGCGGCTGGAGATTTTCAACAACCTCTTCATGTCGATCGCCGAGCAGATGGGCCTGCGGCTGCAGAACACCGCCTACTCGGTGAACATCAAGGAGCGGCTCGATTTCTCCTGCGCGATCTTCGACGGCGAGGGGAATCTCATCGCCAACGCGCCGCACATGCCGGTGCATCTGGGCTCGATGAGCGAGTCGATCAAGACCGTGATCCGCGAGAACGCGGGGCGCATCAAGCCGGGCAACGTGTATGTGCTGAATGCGCCGTACAACGGCGGCACGCACCTGCCCGATGTGACGGTCATCACCCCCGTTTTCAGAGGGCGCGACATCCTGTTCTACGTCGGCTCGCGTGGCCACCATGCCGACATCGGCGGCATTACCCCGGGCTCGATGCCGCCGGGCTCGATGGTGGTGGAGGATGAGGGCGTCCTGATCGACAACTTCCTGATGGTCGAGGAAGGCCGTTTCCGCGAGAAGGAGACCGTGGCACTGCTGACTTCCGGGCGGCACCCGGTGCGCAACGTCGAGCAGAACATCGCCGACCTGCGGGCGCAGATCGCCGCGAACGAGAAAGGCGTGCAGGAGCTGGGCCGCATGGTCGAGGAGTTCGGGCTCGACGTGGTGCAGGCGTACATGGGCCACGTGCAGGCGAACGCCGAGGAATCGGTGCGCCGCGTGATCGGCGTGCTGAATGACGGCGAATTCGACCTGCCGATGGATAACGGGGCGCACCTCCGCGTGCGGATCCGCATCGGCGCCGACCGGCGCAGCGCGAGCATCGACTTCACGGGCACCTCGCCGCAGCTGCCGAATAATTTCAATGCGCCTTCCGCGGTGTGCATGGCGGCGGTGCTGTACGTCTTCCGGACCTTGGTGGATGCCGACATTCCGCTCAACTCGGGCTGCCTGAAACCGCTCAACGTCGTCATTCCCGACGGTTGCATGCTGAAACCGCGCTATCCCGCGGCGGTCGTCGCGGGCAATGTGGAGACGTCGCAGTGCCTGACCGAAGCGCTGTACGGCGCGCTGCGCGTGATGGCTTCCGCGCAAGGCACGATGAACAACTTCACCTTCGGTAACCAGCGTTACCAATACTACGAGACGGTCGGCGGCGGCTCGGGCGCGGGGCCGGGCTTCGACGGCGCGGATGTCGTGCAGACGCACATGACGAACTCGCGGCTCACCGATCCGGAAGTGCTCGAATGGCGCTTTCCGGTGCGGCTCGAGAGCTTCGAGATCCGCCACGGCTCGGGCGGCCGCGGCCGCTGGCGCGGCGGCAGCGGCGCGGTGCGCCGGATGCGCTTTCTAGAGCCGATGACCGCCGCGATTCTTTCGGGCCATCGACTGGTGCGGCCGCACGGCATGGCGGGCGGCGAGCCCGGCGTTGCGGGACGCAACTTCGTGGTTCGCGCCGATGGCCAGGGCACCGAGCTTGGCCCGTTCGACCAGACCGAGATGGCCGCGGGCGACGTCTTCGTGGTCGAGAGCCCCGGCGGCGGCGGGTACGGCCCCCCTCACTAATATAATAGGCCGCAAGAAA
>VBCP01000304.1 GCA_005888925.1 Betaproteobacteria bacterium
CGCAGCGGCGCCCAGACCGGCGGCGGCTGCGCCCAAGCCGGCGGCCAAGCCCGGGGCGAAGGCACCCGCCGAGTCCAGCGGCGGCGATCTCGACTTCAGCTCGTTCTCGGCGGCCCCCAAGCCCGCCACGCCACCGTCCAAGCCCGCGGCGCCGCAAGCGCTCGACTTCAGCTCGCTCGGCACGCCGTCCAAGCCGGCCTCTACACCCGCTGCGCCGCCGCCCGCCCAGCAATCG
>VBCP01000301.1 GCA_005888925.1 Betaproteobacteria bacterium
CGTGGCCGACGTCGGCCCCACGGCGAGCGCCTTCTGGCGCGTCGCGCTCGCGCTGCCCCTGCTTTGGCCGCTGCTCGCGCTCGCGCCGCGCGCCGGCGCGGTGCGGCCCGACCGGAAAATGCTGCTGGCCGCGGGTTTCGCCTTTGCCGGCGACCTCGGTTTCTGGCATTGGTCGATCCAGTTCACCTCGGTCGCCAACTCGACCCTGCTCGCGAACCTGGCTTCGCTTTTCGTCACCCTGGCCGCCTGGATCTTGTGGCGCCAGCGCCCGAGCGCGCTGTTCGCCGCCGGGCTCGCCGCCGCGCTCGCCGGCGTCGGCTTGCTCGTGCACACCAGCCTGCAGTTTTCGGCAAGCGCGCTGCTCGGCGACGCGCTCGGCGTGGTGACCGCGGTCTTCTATGCGGGTTATATCCTGGCCGTCAAGGACCTGCGAGATCGCGGCGCGCGGACGCTGCAGGTCATGGCGGTGACGACGACGCTCACCGCGCTCTTCCTCCTTCCGGCGGCGCTGGCGTCGGGCGAGACGCTGATGCCGCAGAGCGCGGCCGGCTGGCTGAAGCTCGCCGGCCTGGCGTGGATCTCGCATTGCGCCGGACAGGGGCTGATCGCGTACTCGCTCGCGCATCTGCCGGCCGCATTCTCGTCGGTCAGCTTGCTGTTTCAGCCGGTGATGGCGGCGCTCTTCGCCTGGATCCTGCTTTCGGAACCGCTCGTGCCGCTGCAGATGGCGGGCGGCGTGGTCGTGCTGGCCGGCATCTACCTTGCCCGCCGCGGCTCGAGCTAGACGATCACGGCCTCGGGCTCGCCGCTCGTCGCCTCGACCGTGCCGATCTCGTAGGCCAGCTCGCCCTCGCGCTTCAGCAGCATCTTGGCCATCTGCGCCTTGTCCGGCGAGACCACGATCACCATCCCTATGCCACAGTTGAAGACGCGGAACATCTCGTCCTCGGCGACGTTGCCGGTGTTCTGCAGCCAACGAAAAATCTCGTGACGCGGCCATTTCTTCTTGTCGAGGACGGCCTTTGTCCCCTGCGGCAGGATGCGCGGCACGTTCCCGAGCAGGCCACCGCCCGTGATGTGCGCGAGCCCCTTTACCGGCACGGCGGCGGCCAGCTTCAGCACTGGCTTGACGTAGATGCGCGTCGGCTCCATGAGCGAGTCTGTCAGCTCGGAGGCGAGGTGCTCCTCGCCGGTGATGCGGCGGATAAGCGAGTAGCCGTTGGAATGCGGCCCGCTCGAGGCGAGACCGAGCACCGCGTCGCCCGGCGCGATCGTACGCCCGTCGATGATGCGCTCCTTCTCGACCACGCCAACGCAGAAGCCCGCGAGGTCGTATTCCCCCTCGGGATACATGCCGGGCATCTCGGCGGTCTCGCCGCCGATAAGCGTGCAGCCGGCGAGCTCGCAGCCCTCGGCGATGCCCTTCACCACCTGGGCCGCGACTTTGTTGTCGAGCTTGCCGCAGGCGAAGTAATCGAGGAAGAAGAGCGGCTCGGCGCCCTGGCACAGCACGTCGTTCACGCTCATGGCGACGAGATCGATGCCCACCGTGTCATGACGGTGCAGCGAGAAGGCCAGCTTCAGCTTGGTGCCGACGCCGTCGGTGCCTGACACCAGCACCGGCTGGCGATATTTCTTCGGGATCTCGCACAGCGCGCCGAAGCCGCCGATGCCTGCCAGCACCTCCGGGCGCATGGTCTTGCGCGCGAACGGCTTGATCGCCTCGACCAGCGCGTCGCCCGCCTCGATATCGACGCCGGCGTCGCGGTAGGAAAGACCGTTCGACATGCTAGAGTCCAAAATTCTACTCGACGCCATGCAGCAGCTGCCTCTCGGGATCTCGCAGCAAGCCCAGCCTTCATTCGACAACTTCGTTGCCGGTCCGAACGCAGAGGCTTTGGCGCGGGTGCGCGAGCTGGCGAGCGGCGCGCTCGGCGAGCGCATCGTCTACCTGTGGGGCGAGCCGGGCAGCGGCCGCAGCCACCTGCTGCGCGCCGCCGCGCGCGCCAATCCGTCGCTGGTCGTCGCCGACGACGTCGAGAGGCTCGATGCGGGCGCGCAGCAGGCGCTCTTCATCGCGATCAACGAGGCGCGCGACGGCGGCCCCGGCGTACTCGCCGCGGGCGACAAGCCGCCGGCCCAGCTTGCGCTGCGCGCCGATCTCAGCACGCGGCTCGCCTGGGGGCTCGTCTATCAGCTCGCGCCGCTTAGCGACGAAGACAAGGCGCGCCACCTCAAAACGGTGGCTGCGGAGCGGGGTTTGCAGCTTTCTGACGACATCGTCGAGTATCTCCTGACCCGGCTGCCGCGCGACATGGCGAGCCTCCAGTCCGTAGTGGAAGTGCTTGATCGATATTCATTAATGCGCAAGCGCGCACTGACTCTGCCGCTCGTTCGGGAAGCACTGGCAGAGGAAATCCTTGGTGGACATCCGCGCAGCCGCTGAGTAGATTCATCGGCATGGTTGCGCTGCGTCTGATCGCTGTTCTTGGCACCTTGGTGTGTGCCCTGCCGGCATTCGGCCAGTCGGGGCTGCGGCTGCCCGAGCGCGGCGAGCCGGGACTCGATCCCACCTTCGCACGCGGCTGGCTCGCGCCCGAGTACGACCGCTTCGGCTTCGCCGCCTACCACTGGCGCCCGCGCGCGCAGTGGTCCTACTCCTTCAGCGAACGCGGCAACCTGAGCATGTCGCTCGCCTCGGCTGGCAATGCGGGCCGGGAATCCGAGCTCGAGCAAAGGCCCCTGTCGGTATTCGGCCGCTACTGGTTCTCGCCCGACTGGGCGGTAAGTGCCGAATCGCTCTCGCGCGACCCGACGGGCCTGTTCCGCCTGCAGGATTTCCGCATCGGCGTACAGCGCCGGTTCTAGGGTTTCTTCGCAGTTAAACTCCGGGCGCCCATGCGCCTGGCCCTGTTCGATCTCGACAACACGCTGCTTACCGGCGACAGCGACTACGAGTGGGGACAGTTCCTGGTCGACCACGGCGTGCTCGATCGCGAAGTCTACGAAGCCCAGAACCGCGCCTATTACGAGCAATACGTGGCCGGCACGCTCGATATCCATGAATACCTCGGCTTCGCCCTGCGGCCGCTCGCGGAGCACGCCGCGCCGGAGCTCGAGCGCTGGCACGCCGAGTTCATGCGCCTGCGCATCGCGCCCATGATCACCCCGGCCGCGCGTGCGCTCGTGCGCCGCCACCTCGAGGCGGGCGATCTATGCGCCATCGTCACCGCGACGAACAGCTTCGTCACCGCGCCGATCGCGCGTGAGTTCGGCGTGCGCCACCTGATCGCCACCGAGCCCGAAACGCGCGGCGGGCGCTTTACCGGCCGCGTGGCCGGCACGCCGTGCTTTCGCGACGGCAAGGTGAGCCGCGTCGGCGAATGGCTCGGCGGGCTTGGCCGCGGCCTCCAAGATTTCGCCGAAAGCCTGTTCTACAGCGACTCGCACAATGACTTGCCGCTGCTCGAGCGCGTGAGCCGCCCGGTGGCCGTCGATCCCGATGCCGCGCTCGCCGCCGAGGCGACGCGCCGCGGCTGGGCGATCATGTCGCTACGCCGGTAGAATGGCGGCCCGCGCATGATCAAGCGGTTCATCCGGCGGGTTCTCGGACTGTCTGCAAACCACGTGGAGCGCGTGCCGCGCCAAAGGCACGGCCTCGCGCGCGATGCGCTGAGCCCGGCCGCGGCAAAGGTGTGCGCGGTTTTGCGCGAGGCCGGCTTCGCGAGCTATGTCGTCGGCGGGGCGGTGCGCGACCTGCTCCTGGGCATCGTGCCGACGGATTTCGACATCGCCACCGACGCGCGGCCGGAGCAGGTGAAGCCGCTCTTCCGGCGAGCGCTGATCATCGGGCGGCGCTTCAGGCTGGTGCACGTCATGATGGGCCCCGAGACCGTCGAGGTATCGACCTTTCGCGCGGCCGATCCGGATACCGCCGAGAAAGACGAGCACGGGCGCGTGCTGCGCGACAACGTGTTCGGCACCCAGGCCGAGGACGCGCGCCGGCGCGATTTCACGGTGAACGCGCTCTATTTCGATCCGGCGACCGAGGAAGTGGTCGACTTTCACGGCGGCCTCGCCGACCTGAAAAAGCGCGTGCTGCGCGTCATCGGCGAGCCGGTGACGCGCTATCGCGAGGATCCGATCCGCATGCTGCGCGGGGTGCGCCTCTCGGCAAAGCTCGGCCTGAGGCTCGACGCGGCGACCCGTGAGCCGATCCGCGAACTCGCACCGCTCATGGAGCGCGTGCCGCCGGCGCGCCTGTTCGACGAGATGCTGAAGCTCTTGCTCTCGGGACACGCGAGCGCCTGCCTGCGGCAGCTGCGCGAAGTGGGATTGCACAAGGGCCTGCTGCCCTTGCTGGACGTGATCCTCGAGCAGCCGCTGGGCGAGCGCTTCGTGACGCTCGCGCTCGCGCAGACCGACGAGCGCGTGCTTGCCGAGCGGCCGGTGTCGCCGGCTTTTCTGTTCGCCGCGCTCCTCTGGCACGAGGTGCTCGCCGCCTGGCGCGGGCGCGAGGCGCGCGGCGAGCGCTCGATTCCGGCGCTCGAGAACGCCATGGACGAGGTGCTCGACACGCAATGCGCGAAGCTGGCGATCACGCGCAAGCTCACGGCGACCATGCGCGAAGTCTGGGGCATGCAGCCGCGCTTCGAGCTGCGTTCGGGCCAGCGCCCGTACCGCCTGGTCGAAGCGCCGCGCTTTCGCATGGCCTACGATTTTCTCGCGCTGCGCGCGGCGAGCGGCGAGGTGCCCGCCGAGTTCGAAGCATGGTGGCGCGCCTTTCAGGCCGCCGATGCCGATACGCGAAAAGCCATGCTCCTGCCCGAGACCGGTCCGCGCAAGCGCCGCCGGCGCCGTCGCAAGAAGCGGCCGGCCGCGCCGACGCCCGCCCCGGCGTGACGCTGGCCTACGTCGGCATCGGATCGAACCTCGAGGAGCCGCGCGCGCAGGTGAGTCGCGCGTTCGATGAGCTTGCCCGGCTGCCGCGCACGCGCCTCGCCAGCCGCTCCTCGCTCTACCGCACGGCGCCCCTCGGGCATGCGGACCAGCCGGACTTCATCAACGCGGTCGCTGCGCTCGACACCGAGCTCGAAGCCGGCGAGCTGCTCGCCCAGCTGCAGGCGATCGAAAACCGCCATGGCCGGCGCCGCAGCTTTCGGAACGCGCCGCGCCCGCTCGATCTTGATCTGCTGCTGTTCGGCGATGCACGCATCGCGCGGCCGGAGCTGGTCGTGCCGCATCCCCGCATGCACCAGCGCGCGTTCGTGTTGCAGCCGCTTCTGGAAATCTCCCCGCAGGCGCGCATTCCGGGCATCGACAGCGCCGCCGCCTGCCTTGCCGCCTGCGCGTCGCAGAACATCGAAAGGATCGGCTGATGCAGCTCTCCAACGTGGCGATCTGCGGTCTGCTGCTGATGGCCTCGAACGTGTTCATGACGGTCGCGTGGTACGCGCACCTGAAGAATTTCGCAGACAAGCCGTGGTGGGTCGCGGCGCTCATCAGCTGGGGGATCGCGCTTTTCGAATACCTGCTGCAGGTTCCGGCGAACCGCATCGGCTACCGCGAGCTCTCGCTGCCGCAGCTCAAGATCCTGCAGGAGGCGATCACCCTCGGCGTGTTCGTGCCGTTCGCCGTGCTCTACATGAAGCAGCCGGTGAAGCTCGACTACCTGTGGGCCTCGCTGTGTATCGTCGGCGCGGTGTACTTCGTGTTCCGTGGATAAGTTTCGCTACCTGGTGGTGGAAGGCCCGATCGGCGCGGGCAAGACCAGTCTCGCGCGCCGGCTCGCCTCGCGCCTGGCGGCGGATCTGGTCCTCGAGCAGCCGGAGGAAAACCCGTTTCTCGGGCGCTTCTACCAGGACATGGCGCGCTTCGCGCTGCCGACGCAGCTGTTCTTTCTTTTCCAGCGTGCGCGCCTGCTCGAGCCGCTCGCGCAGCCCGACATGTTCGGCCGCCCGGTGATCGGCGACTTCCTGCTCGACAAGGATCCGCTGTTCGCCCGCATCACCCTGACAGCCGACGAGCTCGCGCTCTACCAGAAGATCTACGAGGCGCTGCGGCCGCGTTCGCCCGCGCCCGACCTGGTGCTCTACCTGCAAGCGCAGCCCGCAACCCTGATCGAACGCGTGCGCCGGCGCGCGAAAGGCTACGAGCGGCCGGTGGGCGAGGAGTACCTGGCGCTGCTCGCCGAGAGCTACGCGCGCTTCTTCTACCACTACAACGCGGCGCCGGTGCTGATCGTCAACTCCGACAACCTCAACTTCGTCGAGCGCGAAGCCGACTTCGAGCTGCTGGTGTCGCGCCTGCGCGGCATGAGAAGCCGCCGCGAGTTCTTCAACCTCGGCTGATGCGCACCGTCTCCGACCTCGCGGACCTGCGCCGCGCCGTGGCCGAGATCGGGCCCGTCGCCTTCGTGCCCACCATGGGCAATCTCCACGAGGGGCATCTATCGCTCGTGCGCCTTGCACGGCGCGAAGCACGCGCAGTGGCGGTCAGCATCTTCGTCAACCGCCTGCAGTTTCAGCCGGACGAGGACTTCGAGCGCTATCCGCGCAGCTTCGAACGCGACCAGCGCCTGCTGCAAGCCGCCGGCGTCGAGCTCCTGTTCGCGCCCGACGAGCACGTGCTCTACCCCGAGCCGCAGACCTATCTCGTGCGGCCGCCGGCCATGGCGAACGAGCTGGAGGGGAAATTCCGCCCGGGGTTCTTCGATGGCGTGGCCACCGTGGTGCTCAAGCTCTTCAACTGCGTCCAGCCGCGCGCCGCGGTATTCGGCAAGAAGGACTACCAGCAGCTCATGATCGTGCGCGGCATGGTGCGCCAGCTCCATATCCCGTTGTCCATCGTCGCCGGCGAAACCGTGCGCGAGCCTGACGGCCTGGCGATGAGCTCGCGCAACGGCTATCTCTCCGCCGCCGAGCGAACCGAGGCGCCCCGCCTCTACCGCGTGCTGCAGAAGGTATGCGAGGGCATGGCGCCAGCGGAGGGCATGCACGAGCTCGCGAGCTCAGGCTGGCAACCCGATTATCTCGATGTCCGACGCAGGAGCGATCTTGCGCCGGCGCACGCGGGGGAGGCGGAGCGGGTGGTGCTGGGGGCAGCGCGCCTGGGGGCGACGCGGCTGATCGACAGTGTCGAGTTTTGACTACCCGGGGTAGGGCTCGAAGGTCATCGACTCGACCGGGCAGCCGAGCGCCTTTGCCAGTTTGTCCATCGCGTCATCGGTGATCTGCACCGGCTGGAACTCGGCATCACCGCCCTTGGAGGCGATAAAGGCCTTGGCCGCGGCCTCGGTGTTCCAGGTCACCACCGGGTCCGGCGTCACTCCGGCCATCTGCCGGCAGATCGGAAACCCGTCCGACTTGTAGACGATCGCGTACATGCGGCCCCCTCGCCGCCGGAATTTAACCGATGTGCCGGCAAGGCAACAAGGCGCGGCATCGGGGAGACCCTGATTGCCCCCTACGGGTGCGGGGCGTTAAATCCGTCACGGGAGGCCGTGGTAGGGCTTCATCCAGCCATGCCAGGCCCAAGCGATTGAGCCCCCCGCCAGCGGGGCTTCTTTTCAGGGAGATGGCAATGAGCAACATGAGGGACGCAGTCGGCTTGCGGATTCCCTACAGCAAGCCCAATTCGCAGTACGAGACCGAGTTCGAGCCCGCGACCGCCACCACTTGGGGTTATTTCAATCCGAAAGGCCTCGCCTGCTACAGCCTCGGATTGTTGAAGGACATGCGCGCGCACGACGAGCGCCTCGGCGCCAACCACGGCCGCATCGAGATCAATGACGAGACATTTGAGGTGAATTACTACGTCACCGGCTCGCGCACGCCGCGCGTGTTCAACCTAGGTGGCGACCTTGCGCTTTTCGTGCTGCTCATCAAGTCCCGCGACCGCGAGGCGCTCTCGCACTACGCCAAGCTGTGCATCGACGTGCAGTACCCGCGTTGCCAAAGCTTCTTCAGCCCGACGCTCACGAAGATCGCGCTGGTGCAGGGCGACGCGCTGGGCGGCGGCTTCGAATGCGCGCTCGCCTCGGATGTCATCGTCGCCGAGGAAAGCGCTCAGCTCGGGTTTCCCGAAATCCTGTTCAACCTGTTCCCCGGAATGGGAGCCTACAGCTTCCTCTCGCGGCGCATCGGCATGCATGCCGCGGAAGAGCTCATTCTTTCCGGCCGCATCCTGCCGGCGGCGAAACTGCACGAGATGGGCATCGTGGACGTGGTGTGCAAGGACGGCGAAGGCGAGGCTGCGGTAGGCGACTGGATCTCCCGCCACGCCAAGCATCACAACGGCATGCAGGCGGCCTTCTGCGCCCGCCGGCGCGTGAATTGCGTGACCCGCGAGGAGCTCGACGACATCGTCAATACGTGGGTGGACGCGGCTTTCCGCCTGAGCGACCGTGACCTGAAGATGATGAGCCGGATCGTGCGCGCGCAGATGCGCCGCATGGAACATGGCGAAGCCTGCGACGTCGGGGTGGAGGCAGTTGCCGAAGAGCGAGCGGCTGCAGCGCTGTGAGCGCTGCGCAGCTCAGGGCATAAGCGACGTAAAACCGCCGTCGTAGAACATGCGGCCGAACTGGTAGAAGTTGACGCGCGTGGCGTTCACGATCGCTTCTTGGGCCTGCGGGTCATCGATCGTCTTGACGAGCGTGTTCAGTTTCGCCACGTGATCCAGGTCCATGGCCGAGTGCGATAACAGGAACTTGAAACCGGGGCCCTCGTAATTGCGCTCTAGAGCCTTGGCGATGGATTGGGCCAACGTCGCCGCATAAGCCGAGGCGATGACCTCGAGCGAATAGAGCATTCCGAGCACCGCGCACGGGTGCGCGCGCTCCGCGCAGAAGTAGTTGAACGCAATCATGCACTGCACCGGGGCGCTGGGCGGATAGTTGCGCACACGGGCGGAGTCGCCGCCGACCGCCTCGAGATCTTCCAGAACCCAGGTTTCGTGTCCCTTTTCCTCCTCGATGCGCTCGTAGAGCTCGAAGCGCACCTGACGGAAGCGGTCGTCGCAGCGCGCCGCCGCGGCGGCCATGGTCGGGCAGAAGTGCCACACCACGTAATAGAGATCATGCAGGAATGCACGGTATTCCGCGAGCGACAGACCGCGGTTCAGCATCGCGGTCATTTTCGGAATGGCCTCGAACTCGCGACGGCTGGTGTCGGTGGTTTCGAGAAGCGTGATGAAGAACGAGACCGGCTTGGACTTCGTAGCGACGATACTCGACACGTTTTCCCCCTAGGCGCTGGATTGTAGCCTAGGTTTTCAGGCCGTCGACTGTTTGCTGTCGCGCAGGTAGCGTTCCAGCTCGGCGCGCGTCGTCGCCAGCTCGTCGCCGAGAGAACGGAATAACGCCAAACTTTGAAGTCGCATCTCGGAATCGGACAAGCGACCGAGGCTTCCGCAAAGGGCGGTCAGCCGTTCCGTTCCGATGCTCGCCGACGAGCCCTTCATCGCGTGCAGCAAAGACCGAAACTCCGGGTAGTCGCGTGCGGCAAGCGCCTTGTCCACGCGCCCGAGCAATGCGGTACTGTCGGTCAGAAAAACACCAACAAGATTCTCGACGAACGCGCCGTTCGAGCTCAATTGCTGCAGGTGCCCGAGCGTTTCGCGGTTAACGATCGGCGTTGGCGCCTGAGAATCCGGCGCAGATACGGCAATGGGAAATTCCGCGCCGCGCG
>VBCP01000307.1:0-210 GCA_005888925.1 Betaproteobacteria bacterium
ACCAGAGGCCGGCGCGGTGATAGCGCTCGAAGGCCGAGCGCAGCAGGTCCTGCGGCACGTCGGGAAAGAAAGACGCCGTCACGCGTGCGAGCTCGGCCGGTCCGCTTTCGGCGAGCCAGTCGAGCACCGCTTGCGTCGCGCGGGTGAGAGCGGCGAATTCGTCGCGCCGCTTCGAGGCGCTGTCGCGCGAGGTGATGAAGCTCGTGTAGC
>VBCP01000307.1:428-6357 GCA_005888925.1 Betaproteobacteria bacterium
TCCTGCAGGCGCGGCGCCGGCTGATTTCTTCTGCCGATCAGATAGAACGGATCGCGCCCGACCACCTCGCCGAAGCACACGAGCGTCGCGCCCGGCGAATCATGGTCCTTCAGCACCCGCATCGGCCCGCCCCACTGCGCGTCGATGGCGCCGCGCTTCACCTCTGCGATCGTGCCGCCGGGCGCATCCGATGCCAGCCATTCGACCGCCAGGCCTTCGCGCTCGGCGAAACCGAGCGCGCGGATGGCGTAGAAGGGCGCGTAGAAGACGGCGCGGAAGTTCTCGGCGATGCGGAGTTTCATGCGCGGGCGAGTATACGGGGAGGACGTAGTGCGTTCCTAATGCGGGCCGAGTGAGGGCCAAGTTGGCCCATAATTCCAGGGTGTCGTCCCGCTGACTCTCCCAACCAACCAGGCGGAAATCTGAATAGAGCGGCGGTGTATTTACTCTCGTCATCCGAGACGATATGGCGTTTTTGCGATCTGTCTTATTGGGGAGGTGACATGCGAAGCAGAGCCTTTTGCGGACTAGTTTCGATTTGCGCTGCGACGGTGCTTGCGAGCAATGCATTGGCACAGTCGTATCCAAGCAAGACCGTGCGCCTGATCGACGGCTTTTCGCCCGGCGGCTCGACCGACATCGTGGGGCGGCTCATCGCCCAGAAGCTCGCCGAGAGTCTCGGCCAGCCGGTCGTGGTCGAGAACCGGCCGGGTGCCTCCGGCATTGTCGCTACCGAGATGGTCGCCAAGGCGCCGCCCGACGGCCACGTCGCGCTGATCGTGCCTCTCACCTTCACCGTCAACCCGAGCCTGTACAAGCTGCCGTACGACCCGGCGAGAGATCTCGTCCCGGTGACGCTGGTTGCCTCGGCGCCGCTGATGCTGGTGGTGCACCCGTCGGTGCCGGTGAAATCGGTGGCCGAATTCATCGCTTACGCCAAAGCCAACCCCGGCAAGCTCCATTTCGGCTCGGGCGGGGTGGGCAGCACGCCGCACCTCGCCGGCGAAATGCTGAAGACCATGGCCGGCATCCAGGCCACGCACGTTCCGTACAAAGGCGGCGGCCCGGCGCTCGCCGATCTCGCCGGCGGCCAGATCGAGTTCATGGTCGAAAACATTCCCAGCACGGCGCCGTACGTCACGTCCGGCAGGCTGCGTGCGCTCGCCGTGACCGATCTCAGGCGCTCGCCGGTGCTGCCCGATGTCCCGACGCTCGACGAGAGCGGACTCAAGGGCTACCAGATCATCGGCTGGAATGGCCTCTTTCTGCCGGGCGGCACGCCGCCGGCGATCGTAGGCAAGCTGCAGGCCGAAGTCGCCAAAGCGCTCGCGCAGGCCGACGTGAAAGAGCGGCTCGCGAAAATGGGCTTCGAAGGCGTCGGCGATACGCCGCAGCACTTCGCGGCGTTCGTCCAGGCCGAAATCGCCAAGTGGGCGAAGGTCGTCAAGGACGCGAACATCAAGGTCGAGTAGCGGATGAGCGAAAGAGTGACAGCCGAGCGCGTCAAGGCATTCGCTGCGGCTGCGCGCGTGCCGATCGAGGACGATGCGGCCGCGCGAGCTGCCAGGGCGGTCGATCCCACAGTCAGGCGCATGGATGAGCTCGCTCTGCAGCTCGAGCTTGAGATCGAGCCGGCGAGCTTTGTGGCCATCGCGCGCAAGGGACGATGAAGGGTTGAGCGATCCAGCACTGCTCTCGCTCACGGAAGTTGCGGCGCAGATCCGTGAGCGGAAATTGTCGTCCGTCGAAGTCACGCAGGCACTGCTGGCGCGAATCCAGCATTGGCAGCCGAGACTGAATGCTTTTGTGCGCATCGAAGCCGACGAAGCGCTCGCTGCGGCGAAGGAAGCGGATGCGAACCTTGCCAGGTCCGGGCCGAAGGGCGTCCTGCACGGCGTGCCGATGGCCCACAAGGACATGTACTACTTCGCAGGCAAGCCTGCAGGCTGCGGCTCGAAGATACGGGAAGGATGGATCGCATCGCAGACTTCGACCGTCATCCGGCATCTGCAGAATGCCGGCGCGATCCGCATCGGCGCGCTGCACATGGTGGAATTTGCCATGGGACCGACGGGACACAATGCCTATCTCGGCCCGGCGCGCAATCCGTGGAATAGCGCGCGCATCAGCGGCGGTTCGTCATCCGGCCCGGCCGCGGCCGTCGCGGCACGCCTCACCTATGCCGCGCTCGGTTCCGACACCGGCGGCTCGATTCGCATTCCGGCGAATTTCTACGGCGTGACGGGATTGAAGGCGTCTTACGGTCGTGTGAGCCGCGCCAATGTCCTGCCGCTCTCCTTCACGCTCGATACCGTGGGGCCGCTATGCCGCAGCGCGCAGGATTGCGCCCTGATCGCCGAGCTGATTTTCGGCGAGGATCCGCTCGATCCGGTCACCGCCGGCGCTCCGGCCTGGAACAAGGCGGCGACACAGCGCCCGGTCAGTTCGCTCAAGATCGGCGTTCCGCAACGCTTCTATGTCGACGACCTGGAGGCGGACGTCGCCGCAGCGCTGGATGGCACCATTGCCCTTTTGCGCAAGCTCGGAGCAAAGATCATCTCTCTCGATCTGCCGGATCCGGCGGCGATCGATGCAGCGGCGTTCCTCGTGCTTTCGGTGGAAGCAACGTCCTTTCACGCACCGTGGCTGCGGACTCGCCCGCAGGACTACACACCCCAGGTGCGCAGTCGCCTGGAAAGCGGTCTCGCCTACAGTGCCGTGGAATATCTCGAAGCCTTGCGCTGGCGGGGTCCGGCACTGGCCGCGCATCTCGAGGCGATCGGCGACGTCGACATCATCGTCGCACCCGCCGCGCGCGCGGTTGCACCGAAAATCGCCGACACCGATATTGCTGGCGGCGCGAATGCAAGAGCACTCATCAGCGAGATGTCGCGCTTCTTGCGACCGATGAACTATCTCGGGGTGCCGGCGCTGGTCGTGCCAGTGGCGCACTCGGCAGAAGGTCTACCGATCGGCCTGCAGCTGGTCGGACGGCCTTTCGGCGACGAAACTCTCATCGCGCTCGGCTGCGCCCTCCAGCAGGTGAGCGACGAGCATCTGCGCGTTCCGCAAGTACCGTGAATGCCCGATGAAGTCGATCGTCGCAATCAGCGATCTCGCACGGCCTGCGCCGCGAAAGCCGAGAAGGCGCGCCGGGACACGATCATTCGCGAGAAGGGATTCGCTCCGAGTAGCTTGTAGCGATGTCGATCGGCGGTCCGGCCATTCGACTATGGGCATGACCGACAAAGGAGAAGCCCAATGAAGACGATGCTGACCCTGCTTTCGCTCGCTACGGCCATTCACGCGGCGAGCGCCGTAGCGCAGACGAAGAGCGGCCACGTGGCCGCCAACGGGATCAACTACTACTACGAGGTCCACGGGAAGGGCGAGCCGCTGCTCCTCCTGCACGGCGGCCTCGGCTCGATCGACATGTTCAGGCCGCTGCTGCCCGCGCTGTCGAAGGGCCGGCGCGTGATCGCGGTCGACCTGCAGGGGCACGGCCGCACCGGGCTCGGCGAGCGCCCGATCAGCCTCGTCGACATGGGCGATGACATGGCGCTAATACTCGAGCAGCTCGGCGTCGGCCAGGTCGACGTGCTCGGCTATTCGCTCGGCGGCGGCGTCGCCTTCCGGCTAGCGGTGCAGCATCCCGCGATGGTGCGCCGGCTGGCGCTGGTTTCCGCCGGCTTCGCGCAGGACGGCTTCTACCCGGAGATGCTGCCGATGCAGGCGCAGGTGGGCGCGGCGATGGCCGAGCAGATGAAGGACACGCCGATGTACCAGTCCTACATGGCGGTGGCGCCGAAGCCGCAGGATTTCCCGCGTCTGCTCGACCGCATGGGCGAATACATGCGCAAGCCCTACGACTGGTCGGAGGATGTGAAGAAGCTAGAGATGCCGGTGATGCTCGTCTTCGCAGACAGCGACATGTACCGTCCCGAGCACATCGTGCGCTTCTACCAGCTCCTGGGCGGCGGGCTGAAGGACGCCGGCTGGCAGCGCGAGCACATGTCGCGCAACCGCCTCGCGATCCTGCCCGACCAGACGCACTACGACATCTTCCTTGCGCCCGCGCTGGTGCCCACCGTCCTGCCTTTTCTCGACGGCAAGAGCGCCAAGGCGAGCTGGGCCGAACAGGTCCGGAAAAAGTAGGCTAATCGCCCGCGACTGACCGAATGCGGGGAGCGGGAGGCTGGCGAGAAGCGCGAGCAGGACGCGTCGCAGGGCCGCGAGCATACTGCGCGCGCCGGCCGGAGAAGGCTTTCTTCGCGCCATCGACATACCGCTTGTAATCGTCCTTCGGATCCACGGTCGGCGAGAAGTGTTTCGTCACGACGATAATGCCGCGGCCGGCCTACGGCGCTCGAGCGAAGGCGCGGCCACGCGCTGAATCGCTACCTCCCTAACCACGGCTGGGGCGCGGCTTCGAGCGGCGACGACGGTCAGGGGGTAACTTGCGCTCCTCGCTGCGGTGCTCGCGCCGATCCTCGTGCTGCAGCACGCGTTGCTTCGCCACCGATGCCGTGAGCTCGGTCCACTTCCCGTTCTTGAACACGATCTGGTAGCCGCCGGCGAGGATCTGGAACGGCCGGCTGACCTTGCCCCGGTAGTCGAACTTCGTCGAGTTCGGCTTGCGGAAGATCTCGAAGTAAGACGGGTAGATGAAGTCCGTCATGTTGAAGCCGTTGACCTTGAACCCGAGCGAGTCGTCTTCCACCGGGTCGGCGGCCTCGTAGGCATAGGCGGATTTGAGATCCGGTCCGGTCGTCAGCATGTTGATGGCCGGATCGACCAGCATCTCGACCAGCTCGTGCGAGGTGGCCACGGTGAGGGACGCGCCCGCGCCGGCGATCGTCTTGACGAACACCTTCGACAGCGGGAAGCCGTCGGGCGTCAGCTCGTGGTAGGCGAGCGCGCGCGCCTGGTCTGCGGTGTCGAGGAACACGACCGCCCACGCGTTCTTCTTGAATCCTGTCGTCCTGGCGAGCCGGGCGGGCGTACCCCACACCGGCGCGACGCAGTCGGTGACGAACTTCTGCAGCGCGGCGACGAGCGCGTCGAGATCAACGCCGAGCGGCGTAGTCGCCTGGTTGAACACCGCGATCTGCGGGATCTGTCCCTGGTCGAAGGCGGCGAATACGGGGCGAGTCTTGGTCATGAATCACCTCCCTTCAGATCAGGTTACTGAGTTCGTCGCTCGCCCTCTTATCTGCCCGTCGTGACTTGGAGGTGAATATTCACCGAACGAGCGCGGGCGCTTTGCGCGCCACGGACAGTCGCGGAGTCCGTATTTCCCTGGCAGCGCCGATATCGGCTCGTCTGTCGAACAAGAAACCGAACGACGTCTCCCCCCTTCCACGGAAGTCAAGTTCCGGAACACGGTTTCGCCTGGCGTGTACGGGAAGTCAACAGCCTGATGGGGCCGAGCATACTGCGCATGCCTCCTGGGACTATCATCCAGCGATGCGGAATTCCGAAGTTCCCATGATGGCGCTGCGCCGCGCCGTGCAGCTCTGCGGCGGGCTGGACGCGCTGAGCGACACGCTCAACGTGTCGAGCAAGACGCTCGAGCTGATGCTCGTCGGCGAGGAGCAGGTGCCGCAGCCGCTCTTCACGCAGGTCGTGGGACTGCTGCTCGAAGCCACGGCGACGCGGCAGGGCAAGCGCACGCCCGACTCGAACGAAGGCGGCAGGAAAGGTCCCAGGCAGTAATCGGTGGAGCCGCGAGCCCGGCCGGTGCGCATCGGCTTTCTCGTGCCGCCGGGCAATCCGACGGTGGAGGTGGAGATGATTGCTCTCGCTCCGCCGCAGGTGTCGGTGCACTTCACGCGCATGGTCGCGCACGGCGCCGCGGGATCGCACCAGGGTCAGGAGGAGCGCAACCGCAGCCAGATCGCGCACCTCTCCGACAACGTCGCGCTCCTCG
>VBCP01000305.1 GCA_005888925.1 Betaproteobacteria bacterium
CGCGCTCGAAGAGAGCAAGACGCCGCTCGCGGCGCCGGCAAAGGCCGCCGCGCAGCCGCCGATCGACCTCGACACTGCGGCGATCGAGCGCGCCCTCGGCGCGAAAGGCACAAACAACAGCGGCGTCTACGGCTTCAGCATCCCACGCGCCGAGGCGATCAAGGAACACGGCGCGACCATTCCACCCGCTATGGGCATGGGTACGGTCATCAACTTCCAGCCCACCGGCGGCGGCAAGGCCGCCATCACCGGCGACTTCGTGCTGATCGGCAAAGAGGTGAACCCGGTCCTCAAAACCTTGCGCGAAAACGGCATCGAGGTCACCGCCTTGCACAGCCACATGCTGGAGGAGCAACCGCGGCTTTTCTTCATGCACTTTTGGGCGAACGACGATGCGCAAAAGCTGGCGGATGGGCTGAAGGCAGCATTGGGCAAGGTGAGCCTCAAGAAATAAGGCACGGGAGCCTTCATGCTCCGCCGCTTTCTCCTCTGGCTCGGGTTCCGGCAACCTTCGCACTCGGATCACGCCGGGCACGACCATGGGCACGATCACGGCCATGACCATGATCACGGCCATGAGCATGACCATGGTCACGCAAAGGCGCACTCACACGGCCGGCATGTTCATACCCATGGTGTGGTTGACCCTTCCATCACGACTTCCGAAAGAGGCATTTGGGCGATCAAGTGGTCTTTCCTGGCATTGGCGATCACCGCGTCGATCCAGGTCGGCGTCGCCTGGCTTTCCGGCAGCGTCGGTCTGCTCGCCGACACGATTCACAACTTCGGCGACGCGGCTACCGCAGTGCCTTTATGGGCGGCATTTGCGTTGTCTCGAAGAAAACCCAGCCGTCGCTTTCCGTACGGTTATGGGCGAGTGGAAGACCTTGCGGGCATCGTCATCGTGCTCATCATCACCTTCAGTGCCATCGTCGCGGGTTACCAGACCATCCAGCGATTCCTGCATCCGCAGCAGGTCGATTACCTCTGGCGGCCGTGATTCGCATCAAGGTCGGCAAGGAGATCGAGAGCGCCGCGCTGATCGCCGACGGCTACCACGCGCGCATCGATGGCCTGACGAGCCTGGCGGTGCTCTTCGGGGCCGCCGGAGTCTGGTTCGGCTACCCTTTGGCCGATCCGATCGTCGGCTTGCTCATCACCGTCGCGATTGCGCAGATCGTGTGGCAATCGAGCAGGGCCATCTTTGCGCGCATGCTGGATGGCGTCGAGCCGGCCATCCTCGACGAAATCCGCGAAGCGGCGAGCGGTGCGAAAGGCGTCGAAAAGGTGACCGACGTGCGCGCGCGCTGGCTCGGTCATCGTTTGCACGCCGACTTGAGCGTTGCTGTCGCTTCGCGGCATTCGGTCGCCGAAGGCCACGCCATTGCGATGGAGGTGCGCCACGAGCTGCTTCACCACCTGGGGTATCCTTCCTCGGTGATGGTGCACATCGACCCCGTCGAGCAGGCCGGCGATAAGTTCCACGCTATCTCCGAGCACCGCCACGACCGCTCGGACGTCCACTCTCATTGAAATGAAGCTGTGGCTCGCACTGGCCAGCGTGCTTCTAATGCCGTTCTGGGCGAGCGCGCAGACTGCGAGCCCGCACGCGATCGAGGTTCCCGCCTGGTTCAGCGAGACCTTCCTCGACCTCCGCGAGGACGTGCGCGACGCGGCGAAGGAGGGCAAGCGCCTGATGATCTACTTCGGGCAGGACGGCTGCCCGTACTGCAAGGCGCTGATGCAGACCAACTTCACGCAGCCGCGCATCGTCGAGAAGACGCGCAGCAATTTCGTCGCGCTCGCGCTCAACATCTGGGGCGACCGTCCGGTGACGGGGTTCGACGGCAAGGTCGTGCCGGAAAAAGACTTCGCGCGCGCCATGCGCGTGCAGTTCACGCCGACGGTGCTATTCCTCGACGAGCAAGCGAACCAGGTGGCGCGATTGAACGGTTACTATCCGCCGCACCGCTTCGAGGCGGCGCTCGACTACGTCGCTGGCCGCCTGGAAAGCAAGCAGCCGTTCTCGGCCTACATGAACGGCGCGGTGAAGGAGGCGGCAGCCGACAAGCTGCACGACGAGCCGTTCTTCATGCGCTCGCCCTACGACCTTCGGCGCGTGCCGGGCTCAAAGCCCCTGGCGGTGATCTTCGAGACGCCGTATTGCTCGGGCTGCGACGAACTGCACAAGGAGGGCTTCGCGCGCACCGAAGTGAAAGCCGAGCTCGAGCGATTCGACGTGGTGCGCTTCGCGCTCAGCGACCGCAGCGCCGTGATTACGCCGAGCGGCGATAAAGCTCACGCCGAAGACTGGGCGCGGGCGCTCAAGGTTGCCTATACGCCGAGCATCGTGCTTTTTGATGCCGACGGACGCGAAGTCATCCGCACCGAGGCTTATCTGCGGCCGTTTCATCTCGCCGGTGCGCTGGCGTACGTCTCTTCGCGCGCCTACCGCACCGAGCCCTCATTTCAGCGATTCATGAAGGCGCGTGCAGAGCGCATGAGCCGCGAAGGACGCGCGGTCGATCTCTGGAAGTAGTGCGGTCAGCTAGCGGCAGCGATGCGGGATGCCCTGCGCCTGCCGCTTGTCGACGCGCTCGCAGCTCGCGCGGCGCGCATAGCGCTCCTCGCCGCGCCACACGAGCTCGTCGGCGCCGGCCTTCGGACAGCGCGTCTCGAGCGCGCACAGAAGCTGGTTCGCGCCGTCCAGATCGCACTTATGGCGCGCCGCGCATCCGGAC
>VBCP01000306.1 GCA_005888925.1 Betaproteobacteria bacterium
ATGCTCGAGCGCCGTGGCGCCGCGGTGAACATCGCCGCGTTCGTCGGACATTCGAGCCTGCGCACCTACGTGATGGGCGAGGCGGCGACGCAGCGCGCGGCGACCGATGACGAGGTGGCGGCGATGAGAAACCTGGTGCTCGAGGCGATGCGCGCCGGGGCGATCGGCTTCGCCACCAGCACTTCGCCCGCGCACAACGGCGCCGACGGCTTGCCGATGCCCTCGCGCCTGGCGGACGAAAGGGAGCTCGCGGCGCTCGTCGGTTCACTGCGCGAGGTCGGGCGCGGCCTCTTCATGCTGACCAAGGGCGGCCAGACGCGGATGAGCTTCCTCGAGAGCCTCGCCGCGGAATCGGGGCGGCCGGTCGTGGTCGCGGCGCTGCTCCACAGCAGCACGCAACCCGACGGCGTGTTCCAGGATCTCCGGGCGATCGCCGAAGCCAATGCGCGCGGCCGCCGGCTGGTGGGCGCCGTGTCGTGCTGCCCGCTGTCGATGGATTTCACGCTGCGCTCGCCTTACACCTTCGAAGGCCTCGACGCCTGGCAGGCCGCGCTGCCGCTGAAAGGCGAAGCTTATAAGCGCAAGCTCACCGAGCCGGCTTTCCGCCAGGCGGTGCGGCAGGAGATCGAGCGGCCGGCGCACTTTCGCCTGTTCAACGGCGAGTGGCACAAGGTGCACGTGGTCGAGTCGGCGCGCCCGCATGTCGAGCAGCGCTCGATCGCCGAGCTCGCCGCCGAAGCCCGCAAGGATCCGCTCGATTGCATGCTCGATCTCGCGCTCGCCGAGAACCTCGAGACGGTGTTCAGCGCGCTGCTGCTCAACTCCGACGAGGCGGCGGTCGGCCGCATGCTGCGCGACCCGCATGCGCTGGTGTCGCTCTCCGATGCCGGCGCGCATCTCACCTTCTTCAACGACTCGGGATTCGGCTTGCACTTGCTCGGCCACTGGTCGCGCGAGCTCGGCGTGCTTACCCTCGCCGAGGCGGCGTGGCGCCTCACGGGCCATCCGGCGAAGATCTACGGCATCCGCAGCCGCGGCGCGCTGCGCCCGGGCTACCACGCCGATCTCCTGCTGTTCGATCCGCAGACGGTGAATCGCGGTCCGAATCGGCGCGTCTTCGATCTTCCGGCGAACCAGCCGCGGCTCACCGCCGACGCGATCGGCGTGCACGGCGTCTGGGTGAACGGGCGGCGCATCGCCGACGCCAATGGACTGCGCAAATCCGAAGAGCTTCCCGGGCGCCTGCTGCGCGACTTCGCGGCGTAGCGTCTGCCCGACAGTGCTTCGCACAGTGTAGAGATCGAACTACGCGATTTCGCGTCGCCTGCAGGCGACGGCTTCGCTTTTTGCCCTACAGGCGAAGCGTTCTGGCTCAAATACTTAGCGGCAGGTATGGCTCGTGCTTATAAGGACGGGCTGTCCTATCCACCACTACATCCGGGAGCAGAGAGTGCTACAGAAAGACGGGTTTTTTCGTAAACGCGAAGAGAAGCGCGAAGATTCACTTTTCCGTCCGAGCCAGGCAGTTACGACTGCTCCTCTATCGGCAAACAGCGCGGCCGCCAACACCGATACAGACGCGACCGTGCCGCCCGTTGAAGTTACGAACGAGCGCAAGGAAGCCAAGCTCGTCGTCGGTCCCGACATCAAGCTGAAGGGCGTCGAGATCAGCGACTGCGACACGCTGATCGTCGAAGGCCGCGTCGAGGCGACGCTGGATTCGCGCGTCCTCGAGATCACGCCGCACGGCGTGTTCCAGGGCACCATCGCCGTCGACAACGCCGAGATCCACGGGCGCTTCGAGGGCGAGCTGACGGTGCGCAAGCAACTCGTGATCTACGGCGCCGGCAAGGTGTCGGGCAAGATCCGCTACGCCAAGATCAAGGTCGAGGAAGGCGCCGAGTTGTCGGGCGAGATCTCGATGCTCGACAAGGCGCAGAACGCAGTGCGCAAGGTGGCGTAAAGCCGCAGGTAACAAGCAGGGAGTCGCTGGAGAGGCTTAAGACCTAGAGCGACGCCACCGGCCCGGGAGGGCTGGGGCAAAGAAAAATCAGCCGCGGTCCCGGAGGGCACCCCCTGCCCGCCGGGGCCGTTGGCTTTTTACGATCAGAGGAAGATCAGAACGACGAACGCCACGGTCAGCGCGAGCGCGGCGAAATCGTTCCAGGGCGAGTAGTCCATGCCCGCCAATTTAGGGCGCGGGCCTGCAGGAGGCGACGGCGTGCGTCACATCGCCGGCGGTGAATATTCACAGCATCCCCTCGGTTTGGATGAACCGGATCACCTGCTCGAGGCCGTCGCCGGTCTTGAGGTTGGTGAACTGGAATGGCCGCTCGCCGCGCATCTTCTTCGCGTCGCGCGCCATCACCTCGAGCGAAGCGCCGACCATCGGCGCGAGGTCGATCTTGTTGATCACCAGCAGGTCCGACTTGGTGATGCCCGGCCCGCCCTTGCGCGGAATCTTGTCGCCCGCCGCTACGTCGATCACGTAGAGCGTCAGGTCCGAGAGCTCCGGGCTGAAGGTGGCGGCCAGATTGTCGCCCCCCGATTCGATGAAGACGACGTCCAGGTTCGGGAAGCGCTGCGTCAGCCGAGCGACCGCCTCCAGGTTGATGGAGGCATCTTCGCGGATCGCGGTGTGCGGGCAACCGCCGGTCTCGACGCCGATGATGCGCTCGGCCTCGAGCGCTTCATTGCGCACCAGGAACTGCGCGTCTTCTTCCGTGTAGATGTCGTTCGTCACCACCGCGATCTGAAATCGGTCGCGCAGTGCGCGGCACAGCGCGAGGGTCAGTGCCGTCTTGCCCGAGCCGACCGGTCCGCCGATGCCGACGCGCAGCGTCATGACCGGAATAGCCGGCTGTACTGGGTTTCGTGCCGCGCCGAGAGGAAGGCGAGCCCCGGCGCGAAGTTGGACCATTGCGCCTCTTCCTCGGCGATGGCGCCGAGCCGGCTGCCGAGCGCCAGCAGGATCTTCTGCCCCGCGGTCTGCCCCAACGGTACCGACTTCACCGCGGCCATCACCTGGTTCTCCAGCCACGACCAGAGATACGCGACCAGCGCGTCGCGCTGAGCGATGTCCCATGCGCGCGCCGCGCAGGCGTAGGCCGTGGGGAGCGCGGGCTCATCGATCGGCACGTCGACCCCCAGCTCGGCGAGCAGCTTCTTCAGCGAGTGGCCCATCTGCAGCGTCTCCGCGCGCAGCTCCGCACTCTCGCGCGAGGCGAGGAAGAAATCGTTCAGCGCCTGGCTCGGCTGCTCCATCTGGCTGCGCAGCACCGCGAGCTCCATGCGCGCCAACGAAAGCTCGAGCACGTCGGCGATCCAGCGCTCGGCGCTCGCGGCGTCGGTGACGATGGCCGCTTCAACCGCCGCCTCCAGGCCTTGCGAATAGCTGTAGGCGCCGATCGGAAGCGTGGGGCTCGCGAGCTGCAGCAGGCGAGGAAGACTAAAAATCACAACTTCAGGCTCATTCGTGGTGGTGCCCATAAGCGCCAGCCTCGGGCTCCCTCGAGCACATGGTCCTCGGCGATGCGCAGGAAGCCGTGGCCGACCTGCACCGGCACGTGGCGGTTACCGAGGTGATAGGCGACACGCGCGAGGTGGTCGCTTTCGATGTGCAGCAGCTTCTCTTTCGCGGCCACGATCTCGACTTCGCGGCCGTCGATCGTGGTGACCACGTCACCGCCGCGCATGACGGTGCCGCGCGCGAGCATCAGGCGCACCTCCTCGCCGGAGGCGAGGCGCGCCCGCAGCCGGCTTTTCTGGCGCAGCTCGAAGGGGAGCTCGAGCCGTTCCATCAGAAGAGGAAGTAGCGCTGCGCCATCGGCAGCACCTTGGCCGGCTCGCACACCAGCAGCTCGCCATCGGCGCGCACCTCGTAGGTCTCGGGGTCGACGCTCATCTTCGGCAGATAGCTGTTGTGCACCATGTGCTTCTTGCCCAGGCGCCGGGTGTTCTTGACCGCGACCAGGCGGCGTTGGAGCTGGTCCAGCTTCTTATTCTTCAGCGCCGCCTTGGAGATGAACGTTACCGCCGCATCCTTGTTGAAAGCGCCGAACATCGGCCGATAGTGCACCGGCTGCGGCGTCGGGATCGAGGCGTTCGGATCGCCCATCGCGGCGGCGGCGATCATGCCGCCCTTGATGATGGTGAAGGGCTTCACGCCGAAGAAGGCGGGCTTCCACAGCACGAGGTCGGCGAGCTTGCCTTCCTCGATCGAGCCCACCTCGTGCGAGATGCCATGGGCGATCGCCGGGTTGATGGTGTATTTGGCGATGTAGCGCTTCACCCTCTGGTTATCGTTTTTCGAATCATTTTTCAAAAAACCGCGCTGCGTCTTCATCTTGTGCGCGGTCTGCCAGGTGCGGATGATCACCTCGCCGACGCGGCCCATCGCCTGCGAGTCCGACGACATCATCGAGAAGGCGCCGAGGTCGTGCAGGATGTCCTCGGCGGCGATGGTCTCGCGCCGGATGCGCGACTCGGCAAACGCGACGTCCTCGGCGATCGCGGGATCGAGGTGATGGCACACCATCAGCATGTCGAGGTGCTCGGCGATCGTGTTCACGGTATACGGCCGCGTCGGGTTGGTGGATGAGGGCAGCACGTTCGGCTCGCCGCACACCTTGATGATGTCGGGCGCGTGGCCGCCGCCCGCGCCCTCGGTGTGGAAGGTGTGGATGGTGCGGCCCTTGAACGCCGCGACCGAGGCCTCGACGAAGCCCGACTCGTTCAGCGTGTCGGTATGGATCGCAACCTGCACGTCCAGCTTGTCGGCGACGGCGAGGCAGTTGTCGATCGCGGCGGGCGTCGTGCCCCAGTCCTCGTGCAGCTTCAAGCCGATCGCGCCCGCCTCCACCTGCTCCACCAGCGGCGCGGGCAGCGAGGCGTTTCCCTTGCCCAGAAAGCCGAGGTTCATCGGGAAAGCTTCCGCCGCCGCGAGCATCGCGTAGATGTGCCACGGGCCCGGCGTGCACGTGGTGGCGAAGGTGCCGGTCGCAGGACCCGTGCCACCGCCGATCATCGTCGTGACGCCCGACATCAGCGCCTCGTCGATCTGCTGCGGGCAGATGAAGTGGATGTGGCTGTCGATGCCGCCGGCGGTCGCGATCATGCCTTCTCCGGCGATGATCTCGGTGCCCGCGCCGATCGGGATGGTGACGGCCGGCTGGATGTCCGGGTTGCCCGCCTTGCCGATCTTCCAGATGCGCCCGGCCTTGATGCCGATATCGGCCTTGACGATCCCCCAGTGATCGACGATCAGCGCGTTGGTCACCACCGTGTCGGCGACATCTTTCGACGCGCGCTGGCTCTGGCCCATGCCGTCGCGGATCACCTTGCCGCCGCCGAACTTCACCTCTTCGCCATAGGTCGCGGTCGCCGACCGTCGGGCCGAACATCTCGGCATAGGCCTGGCGCGTGATCTTCATTTCAGCTTGCCCATCACCTTGCCGGTGAAGCCGTAGATCTTCCTCGCTCCCGCGAGGGCGATCAACTCCACGGTGCGCGTCTGCCCCGGCTCGAAGCGCACCGCGGTGCCGGCCGCGATGTTGAGACGGCAGCCGTAGGCTTTCCTGCGATCGAACTTGAGAGCGGCGTTGGTCTCGTAGAAGTGATAGTGCGAGCCGACCTGGATCGGCCGGTCACCGGAATTGACCACCTCGACGGAGACGGTGCGGCGCCCCTTGTTCAGCTCGATGTCGCCCGCGGCGACTTTCATCTCGCCGGGGATCATGGGATCGGGTTGTGCACCGTCACGAGCTTGGTGCCGTCCGGGAAGGTGGCCTCGATCTGGATCTCACCGATCATCTCGGGCACGCCCTCCATCACCTCGTCGCGCTTGAGGAGCGTCGCGCCCCAGCTCATCAGCTCCTGCACGCCGCGCCCGTCGCGCGCGCCTTCCATCAGCGCAGCGCTGATATAGGCGATCGCTTCCGGATAGTT
>VBCP01000043.1 GCA_005888925.1 Betaproteobacteria bacterium
TGATCTCGTCCCACATCATCGGCATGTTCGGCCCGTCGATCTTCACCGGCACGCTGATCCGCCGCTTTGGCGTGCTGCGCGTAATGATGGCGGGCGCGGCGCTCAACCTCGTCACCATTGCCATCGCGTTCATCGGCATCAGCGTGGCGCATTTCTGGTGGTCGCTCGTGCTCCTTGGCGTGGGCTGGAATTTCCTCTATACCGGCGGCACCACCTTGCTCACAGAGACCTACCGGCCGGAGGAGCGCGCCAAGGCACAGGGCGCGAACGATCAGGCCATCTTCCTGATGATGCTCGTCTCCTCGTTTACTTCAGGAGTGGCGGTGACCACCGCCGGCTGGGAGCGCGTCAATCTCTTCGCGCTGCCGCTGATCGGCATCGTTGCCGCAGCGCTCGTCTGGTTCGCCGCGCACGAGCGCTCGCGCAGGGCGGCCGCCGCGTGAACCGGCCCCCGGCCAAGGTGGGCGATCGCGTCGAGGAGATCGACACCCCGGCGCTGGTCCTCGAGCTCGACGCCTTCGAGCGCAATCTGCGCACGCTCGCCGACTCGGTGAAGGGCCGCCCGCTGCGCGTGCGGCCGCACGCCAAGACGCACAAGTGCGCCGAGATCGCGAAGCGCCAGCTCGCGCACGGCGCGATCGGCGTGTGCTGTCAGAAGGTCGCCGAAGCGGAAGCGCTGGTCGAGGGCGGCATCAACGACGTGCTGGTCAGCAACGAGGTGGTCGGCACGCCGAAGATCGCGCGCCTTGCGGCTCTGTCGAAGCGCGCCCACATCGGCGTCTGCGTCGATCATCCGGACAACCTGGCGGCGCTCGAGGCGAGCGGCGCGAAGCTCGATGTCTACATCGAGCTCGAGGTCGGCATGCGCCGCTGCGGCATCGCGCCCGGTCCTGCCGCATTGCAACTCGCTCGCGCCATCCACCGATCGAAAAATCTCCGCTTTGCCGGCCTGCAGGCCTATCACGGCCGCGCGCAGCACATGCGCACCATGGAAGAGCGGCATGCGGCGATCGAGGCGGCCGCGCAGCATGTCTTCGAAATGAAACGACTGCTCGAAAAGGCGGGGATCCCGTGTCCGATCGTCACCGGCGCGGGAAGCGGCACCTACATGCTGGAGGTGGAAGCGGGCGCCTGGGACGAGATCCAGCCAGGCTCCTACATCTTCATGGACGTCGACTACGCGAAGAACGAATGGGCGGCGCCGCTGCCGCGCTTCGAGCATGCGCTCTTCGTGCTCGCGACGGTGATGAGCCGGCCCGCGGCGGATCGCGCCATCGTCGACGCGGGACTCAAGGCGTCGAGCGTCGATTCGGGCTTGCCGCTCGTCTGGCGGCGCGAGGGCCTCACGTATCGCGGCGCCTCCGACGAGCACGGCGCAATCGAAATCGCCGCCGGTGCGCAAGCGCCGGCACTGGGGGACAAGCTTTATCTAGTGCCGGGCCATTGCGATCCGACGGTGAATCTCTACGACTGGTACGTCTGCGTGAGGCACGATCGAGTCGAAAGTGTGTGGTCCGTCACGGCGCGGGGGGCATTGAACTGATTTGGTGACAAGGCTTTAACCAAAACGGCGATTGTGCGCGACCGGCCGCTTGAGAAGAATCGCCCGGTTTGCCATGGGGAAGGACACAGCCCACACGCGCACCTTAAGACGCGCGGTCGAAGCGCTCGGCAGCCCGGAAGAGCTCGCCGAGACGCTCGGCGTCTCGCCGGAGAACCTCGCCGCCTGGCTCGCCGGCGACCAGGCGCTGCCCAACGAGGTCTACCTGCGCGCGCTCGACGTCGTTTCACACGGGCCGCACCACCGCTCTCCGCGAAAGCCAAAATAGCGCTTTTGCGGGAGGGACGATGGACAAGCAGTTCGTCAATCCGGCCGCGCTCGGCGCGCCGCCACGGTTTTATTCACATGCAGTGAGCATCGCCGGGCCGGCGAAGCTGGTCTACGTCTCGGGCCAGGTGAGCTGGGGCGCGGACGGCAAAGTCGTCGGCGCGGGCGACATGCGCGCGCAATGCGAGCAGGTGTTCAAGAACCTCGCCAACGTGCTGCGCGCCGCCGGCGCCGGATGGAACGACGTCATCAAGATGAACGGCTACATGGTCGGCATCAACGCCGAGAACGTCGCCGCGTATCGCGAGGTGCGCTCGGGTTACCTCAAGGCGAAGCAGCTGCCGGCGAGCACGCTGGTCGGTGTCACGAGCCTGGTGCAGCCGGAGCTGCTGCTGGAAATCGAAGTGGTCGCCGCTTTGGGCAGTTGAGCTCGGCGCGCTACGGCTGGGTGGTGGTCGCGGCGGCCTTCACCCTGATGTTCGTCGGCTTCGCCGCGGCGTATTCGTTCGCCGTCGCGCTGGTCTTCTCGGTGGCGGCGTTTCTCTGGTTCCTGCTCGGCGCGCCCGGCGGCGTAGCGGCGGACCGCTTCGGGCCGCGTCGCGTCGCGCTGCTGGGCGTGGCGAGCCTCGTGGCGGCGCTGTGGCTCGCGAGCGAGGCGCGCTCTGTCGGCGTGCTCTACGCGACCTACAGCATCGGCATCGGCCTGGGCGTCGGCCTGGTCTACGTGCCCTCGATCGGCGCGGTGCAGCCGTGGTTCGGTGCGAACCGCGCGTTCGCTTCGGGCCTCGCGGTCGCCGGCATCGGCGCGGGCAATATCGCCGGCCCGCTGCTCGCCGCCTGGTGGATCGGGCTTTTCGGCTGGCGCGGCGCTTATCTGGCGCTCGCGGTTTTCGTGCTGGTGCTGGGCGGCGCCGCGGCGCTTGCCATCCGCCAGCAGCCCGGCATCGCCGCCGCGGGACCCGCGCACGGCGTGCCGCTGCAATTGGCCATGCGCACGCCGGCGTTCTGGTTCATCTATGCGTCGCTCGTGCTGAGCTGCGTCGGCCTCTTCGTGCCGATGGTGCACCTTGGCCCCTACGCGCAGGATGCGGGATATACGGAAGCGCAGGGCGTGACGCTGGTGAGCCTCATCGGCCTGGGCAGCCTCGTCGGCCGCTTCACCGTCGGCGGCATTGCCGATCGACTGGGACGGATGCCCTCGCTCGCGGCGATGTACGTCGGGCTCGGCCTCATGCTGCTGCTGTGGTGGTCGACGACGGCGTGGTGGCTGCTCGCGCTGTTCGCGCTGGTCTTCGGCATCTCCTACGGCGCCTACGTCGCGCTGGTGCCGACCATCGTCATGGATCTCTACGGCGCGCGCTCGGTCTCCGGCATCATCGGCACGCTCTATACCGGGGCGGGCATCGGCACGCTGATCGGGCCCTGGCTCGCGGGCGCGGCGTTCGATGCGCTCGGCTCGTACGACCTGCCGATTCTCGCGGCCGCAGCGCTTTCCTTCCTCGCCGCCTTCTGCGTGGCCCCGCTTGTCCGACAAAAAATCGAAATCGCCCATAGCGGTCAGTGACGCGCGCGGCCTGCGCACGCTGCACGTGGGCGGCGAGGCGATCCAGAGCGCGATGCGCCTCGACGATCCGCACGCGCTGGCGCTCGACTACACGCGCTGCATGATGGCTTTCCTGTTGCTGCAGCCGGAGCCGCGCGAGGCGCTGATGATCGGCCTGGGCGGCGGCTCGCTCGCCAAGTTTTTCCACCGGCGCATGCGCAGCACGCGGGTGCGGGTGGTCGAGCTCGATGCGCGCGTGGTCGCCGCCGCGCGCGCGCATTTCGCACTGCCGCCGGACGACGAGCGGCTCAAGGTCGAGGTCGGCGACGGCGCCGAGGCGATCTCGCCCGAGTGCTGCGATCTCCTGGTGGTGGACGCGTTCGAGGACGAGCTGCACGTGCCGAAGCTCGCCTCGCGCGAGTTCTACGACGCGGCGTTCCTCGCGCTGCGCGAGCCGGGCGTGCTGGTGATCAACTACATGGACGACGATCCGAAGTTCGACCAGAACCTGCAGCGCCTGGAGCGCGCCTTCGGTGGCGCGGTGCTCGCCATGCCCGCGCTGTACGATCCCAACATCCTCGCCTTTGCCTTCCGTGGCGCGCCGGCGAGCATTGCATGGTCGACGCTGCGCACTCGCGCCGAGAAGCTCGAAGCGCGCTACGAGCTGCCGTTCACCCGCTACGTCTCGAAGCTGCGCGCCATGAACCGCTGCACGCCGCAGGCGCTCGTGATCCATGGCGACTGAGGCGGGCCTCCTGGCCGCGATCGCGTTCGCCGGCGCATTGGTCTTCGGCATCACCGGTTTCGGCTCGGCGCTCGTCACCATCCCGCTCGCGACGCATCTCGTGCCGCTCAAGTTTGCGCTCGCGCTGTTCGCGCTGGTGGATCTCTGCTGCGCGCTCAGCGTC
>VBCP01000308.1 GCA_005888925.1 Betaproteobacteria bacterium
GCCCGACGGCATCTAGACCGGCGAAGGATGGGCCAATGAAGCTCTACGGTTTTCCTCCGACGCGCAGCATCCGTGCCCTGTGGATGCTGCGGGAGTTGGACCTCGATTTCGAGTACGTCCAGGTGGACCTCACGAAGGGCGAGCACCGCCGGCCGGAGTTCCTGGCCGTGAATCCCGCCGGCAAGGTCCCCGTCCTCGTCGATGACGACTTCGTGCTGAGCGAATCGGTCGCGATCGTGCTGTACCTCGCGGAGAAGTATCCGCAGAAGGGGTTCCTCCCCACCAACCTGCGAGCCCGTGCGCAGGTGAATCGCTGGCTGCTCTTCACGGCGACGGAGCTCGAGCAACCGATCTGGCGCATCGCGCGCCACACGCACCAATATCCGATCGAGAAGCGGCTGGCCGCCGAGATCCCCCTCGCGCGCCAGGACTTCCTCGACATGGCCGCGGTCATGGAGAAGCACCTCGAGACGCGCCCTGTGCTGGTGGGTGAGAACGTGACCGTCGCGGACTTCGTCGCGGCATACACGCTCGACATGGCGAGCGTGGTGCATCTGCTCGAGGCCTTGCCGAATCTACGCGCCTACATGGAGCGGATGTACGCACGGCCCAAGGCACCGCAGCGCATCGCACAGGCGTTCGCGAGCCTCCGCGGCTGACGTCATGTCCGCTCTTGGCCGATAGCAGACGCTGGCGGTTGGATTGCTGGCTAAATATTGCTATTGCGGCTCGCTGCGGGGTTTGTGGATCGTCGAGAAGTGCGGCTGGGTGAGGACTTCGGGTTTCAGCACTTCGTCGAGCTGCTCGCGCGTCATGAAGCCTTTGGCGAGGACCAGGTCGTAGACCTTCGCGCCGGTGCGCAGGGCTTCCTGCGCAATCTCGCTCGAGCGCGCGTAGCCGATGTGCGGGTTGAGGGCGGTGACCAGCGCCGTGGATTCGTCGAGCAGCCGGCGGGCGCGCTCGACGTTGGCGGTGATGCCTTTCACGGCGCGCTCGTTCAGCGTGCGGCAGCCGGCGGTGAGGTGCTGGATGCCTTCGAACAGGCTGTGGGCGATGATCGGCTCGAAGGCATTGAGCTGGAGCTGGCCCGCTTCCGCGGCCATGGTGACGGCCATGTCGTTGCCGATGACTTCGAAGGCGATCTGGTTCACGACTTCGGGGATCACCGGGTTCACCTTGCCGGGCATGATCGATGAGCCTGCCTGCACCGCCGGCAGCGTGATCTCGCCGATGCCGGCCCGCGGCCCGGAGGAGAGCAGCCGCAGGTCGTTGCAGGTCTTGGAAAGCTTGACGGCGATCCGCTTCAGCACGCCCGAGAGCTGCACGAAGGCGCCCGCGTCCTGGGTCGCCTCGACCAGGTTGGGCGACATGATAAAGCTGACGCCGGAGAGCTCGGAGAGCCGCTCGGTGACGAGCTTCGCGTACGCGGGGTGCACGTTGATGCCGGTGCCGATGGCGGTGGCGCCGAGGTTGATCTCGCGGATCAGGTCGCCGGCCTCGGCGAGACGGTGCTCGTCCTCGTCGAGCATCACCGCGTAGGTGGAGAACTCCTGGCCGAGGGTCATCGGCACCGCGTCCTGCAGCTGCGTGCGGCCGACTTTCAGCACGCTTTCAAACTCGATGGATTTCTGGTGAAAGGAAGATCGCAAGCCGCGCATTTCGGGGTAGACGTCGTTGGTGCTCTGCGACATGTTGACGTGATCGAGCGGATGCAGGTGCTGGTACTCGCCGCGCGCGTGGCCGAGCAGCTCGAGCGCGCGGTTGCAGATCACCTCGTTGGCGTTCATGTTGGTCGAGGTGCCAGCGCCGCCCTGGATCACGTCGACCACGAACTCCCGGTGAAGCTTGCCTTGGCGGAGTTCCTCGCAGGCGAGCCGGATTGCCGCCGAGCGCTTGTCGTCGAGCAGGCCGAGCTCGGCGTTGGCAATGGCCGCCGCCTGCTTTACGCAGGCCAGCGCCACGAGTAGATCGGGGTAATGCGAGATCGGGGTGCCGGTGATGCAGAAATTCTCCAGCGCGCGCAGGGTATGGATGCCGTAATAGGCGTCGGCGGGCACCACCCGGTCGCCGAGGAGGTCGTGCTCGGTCCGCACAGGCTGGGTCATGGGCGCGATTCTGGCACTATCATGCGACCTGATGGCTGACGACCTGGATTTCAGCAAGCCCGCCGGCGCCCCGAAGCCTGCAGCCCCAGCCGCGCCGCAGGTGCCGCTCTACATCCCGGCGGTGGCACGCACCTTCTTCGAATCGGCCGGCAAGGAAGAGAGCGTAGCGTCGGGGACCGTGTTCTTCTCCGAGAACGAGAAGGCGAGCCGGCTGCTCTTGAAGCGCGACAAGATGTACTTCCTGCTCGAGGGCCAGGTCGCGCTCCTCGCCAAGGGCAAGCAGATCGGCGCGCCGAAGGTCGGCGAGATCTTCGGCGAGATGGCGGCGATCAGCGATTCGCCGCGCAGCGCGACCGCGGTGGCGAAGAGCGACTGCCGGGTGATCTCGCTCGACGACAAGGGATTCGCCGCGGCGCTGCAGAAGAAGCCCGAGTTCGCGCTGATGATGCTCGGCACCATGATCATGCGCCTCCGGGCAATGATCGCGCGCCTCTCGGGCATCCCGAGCACGGCCGAGATGAAGGACTCGCGCGTCTTCGACAAGAACCTGCTGAACCAGATGATCCAGGGCCTGGGCGACCAGGCCGTGGTGCGCTACGAGAAGGGCAAGATCATCATGATCGCGGGTCAGGCGGGGGCGCTGATGTACGTCGTCACCGAGGGCCGGGTCGCCATCTCGATCCGCGGCGCGGTGGTCGACCGCGTCGGCCCGGGCGGCATCTTCGGCGAGATGGCGCTCATCGACCAGTCGCCGCGCGCGGCCAACGCGGTGGCCGAGGCCGATTGCGCGCTCCTCGCCATCAACCGCAACGTGTTCCTGAATCTGGTGAAATCTGAGCCGCGCTTCGGCATCGCGCTGCTCTCGGCCACGGCTGAAAGGCTGCGCAATACCGCGGCCGCACTGTAGAATTTTCAAATCACCCTTGGGGAGGAAACAATGAAAATCGCATTTGCTGTGCTCGCCGCAGCCGCGCTCGGCTTCTCCGCCGCCGCGGCCGCCCAGGAAGGCACGCTGCAGAAGATCAAGAGCTCGGGCTCGATCACCATCGGGCATCGCGACGCCTCGATCCCGTTCTCGTACTACGACGACAAGCAGCAGGTGGTGGGCTACGCGGTGGATCTGTGCCACCGCATCGTCGACGCGGTGAAGACCGAGCTCAAGATGCCGAAGCTCGAGACCAAGTACCAGCTCGTCACCTCGGCCAACCGGATTCCACTGATGGCGAACGGCACCATCGACCTCGAGTGCGGCTCGACCACCAACAACCTCGAGCGCCAGAAGCAGGTGTGGTTCACCATCACGCACTTCGTCACCGCCAACCGCTGGGTGGCGAAGAAGTCCGCCAAGCTGCGCAAGCTCGGCGACCTCAAGGGCAAGACCATCGTCTCGACCGCCGGCACCACCAACATCAAGCAGATCACCGAGATCAACGGCCAGCAGAACCTCGGCATGAACATCATCTCGGCCAACGGCCATCCCGAGGCCTTCCAGATGGTCGAGACCGGCCGCGCGGTCGCTTTCGTGATGGACGACATCCTGCTCTACAGCCTCGCCGCGCAGTCGAGAAATCCCAAGGACTACGAGATCTCGCCCGAGGCGCTTTCGGTCGAGCCCTACGGCATCATGCTGCGCAAGGACGACAACGAGTTCAAGAAAGTGGTCGACGCGGCGATGAGCCACATCTACAAGTCCGGGCAGATCAACGCCATCTACGCCAAGTGGTTCCAGAAGCCGGTGCCGCCCAAGGGCATCAACCTCAACGTGCCGATGAGCGAGCAGTTCAAGAAGGTGGTCCAGAACCCGACCAGCTCGGGCGACCCGAACGACTACAAATAGCCGGTAGTTTCACGTCGGGGGAGGCGTGCACTACAGCTGGCACTGGAAGGTCCTGTTGGAGACGGAGCCCGGAGGCACGGGCTCCTACCTCCACTATCTGATCGTCGGCCTGGGCTGGACGCTCGTCACAGCGCTCGCCGCCTGGGTGATCGCCCTGACGCTCGGCGCGTTCATCGGCACGGTGCGCACGACGCAGATGCGCTGGGCCGTGCGCGCCGGCAATCTGTACGTCGAGATCTTCCGCAACATCCCGCTCATCGTGCAGATGTTCCTGTGGTTCTTCGTCGTGCCGGAGCTGCTGCCCACGGCGCTGGGCGACTGGATCAAGCAGATGCCGCCACCCTGGAGCTCGTACCTTCCCGCGGTGATGTGCCTGGGCATCTTCACCTCGGTGCGCGTCGCCGAGCAGGTGCGCGCCGGCATCAGCTCGCTGCCGCGCGGCCAGCGCTTCGCCGGCACCGCGATGGGCCTCACCGAGTTCCAGACCTACCGCTTCGTCATCCTGCCGCAGGCCTTCCGCATCATCCTGCCGCCGCTCACCTCCGAGTTCATGAACGTCATCAAGCCATGCAGGAGTTCAGCTTCCGCGTGTTTGAGGCCTTCACCGCGGCGACGGTGATCTACCTGCTCACCAACCTCGCGGTCGTGCTGCTGATGCGCGCCATCGAGAACAAGGTGCGCGTCCCGGGACTGATCGCGGCCGGTGGCGCACCGATGGCAGGACACTGATGGATTCGGGCTTCGACTTCGACGTCATCGAGCGCTCGCTCGGCTACCTCTTCCGCGAGGGGATGACCTTCACCCTCACGCTCACGCTGATCGCGATGACCGGCGGCATCATCTTCGGCACGCTGCTCGCGATGATGCGGCTCTCGAGCTTCAAGCCGCTCTCCTGGGCGGCCGGCGCCTACGTCAATCTGATGCG
>VBCP01000314.1 GCA_005888925.1 Betaproteobacteria bacterium
CGGTGGCACGAGCGACAGCAACGCGAGGGCCGCTAAGCGAAATGTAACTCTAATGTGGCGCAGCATCGGTTTTTCACGTTATCCGAGGTGTGCACATGCGGATGACCAGCACCGCGGCAATACCGACCGGCGTGTCCTCGTCGGAGGAATAGTGAGTGGCGGTCATTGATGCTCTCTAACGCCTTGGTTCAGGCGCGGCGGCACGTTAGCGCCGAATCGCCTGGAACCAGTAGTTAGGCATCGATGTCATTTTGTTTCCTTGCAAGGGCTCTTGTCGTTGAACGCCTGCACTGGATTCTGAATGAGCTCTGCATCTGGCCACTCGGTCGGAAATGTATAGCCAGGGCCTTTGAGAAGCTTCTGTATTTCCCAAATTTTCTTTCCCGCTTTAGAAAAATAGACCCGATGTTCCAACTTTGTTCCGTTATAGGCACCAGCACGGACAAAGGCAAACCTCAACTTTCCATTGTCATCGTAGAACAGCTCTCGAGGTTTCCCTTTCTGATCCGTGAATAGAACTCGGACATCGTCTTCGTATGGTTCACAAGATGTCGTATCGAATTTACGTTCGTTCCTTTTAAGATGACCTGCATCCTTGGACTTTTTGATCTTTTGGTAAAGCGTCCTCACGTCAACGATTTCAGGATGGTTTACCCAGTTTTTCTCGGTGATCGCCTCGCTGGCTAGAGCGGCGCAACTAACGAATAACCAAAGACCAATAAAAAGAGTAGATGTCTTCATTTTTTTGGCCCGCAATCTTTTCGATGCCTAGCGCACTAGCTAACCGGCGCGCCGCGTTTCGCGCGTCCGGTTGAGCGCAAAGTTAGGCGCGTCAACGCTGCTACAAGTAGTGCGTAGAACGCCAGCCAAACGGCCAAACACCATATCCACCCAATTTCGTTGGGCAGCGTTAACCATCCGTACTCTGTGACCGGAAGCTTAAGGAAATGGTGGAGGGGGTACCAAGGCAAAGCATTTACCGAAAACAACTTAAGTCGGGCGTCAAAATCAGACAACAGGAAGGGAAGGATTCCGAGCAAGCCCAAATGAGCGGCGACAAGGGCAGAAAACCAAAAGCCAAGCCGTTTTGAATAGCTAATGGTCAACGATCCGACGAAAACGAGGCTGGGCAATAAAAAGGTTAGTAGACCAAGCTCCGGCCCAAACTCGAGCTGCGAATACAGCAATACGAGCAAAACTGGCATCGGAAGGTGAACGCCGTGCCCGACATGCTCTAAGGACGGTGCGTAGAAGATGGCACGTGACATCGCGAAAGCGAGAGCCTTCGTGCGCGGATTGCTAATCCTGCTGAGGAGAAAGCGATTCAACGCGAAGCCAATCGCGGCGCTTCCCAGCAGCGGGCCAACAATAAAAAGCACGAAATCCATGGCGCCTAACGTAACCTTCAGCCGCCGCCCGCTTGCGGGCGGTCAGGCTGCAAGGACAAGTTAGAGCGCTTGAGCTTCGACGCTCCAATGACAAGCCCAACCGCTGGAAACAAAAATAGGAATACGACCAGGGCGATACCTCCAAGCGACCGAGGTTGCATCTGCACAAACATCGAAAGGGCCACAACCACCACGGAATAGATGCCGCCTACGACTGCGGAAAGCCATCGAGCACGCATGCGCCTTAAACGGCGAGCGAAGAACCCACCGATTAGAAATGAGATCGTGCCGACAAATAGGAGCCAGATGAGAACCGCGGTTCCTCCGTACCGGAACATCGTTTGCTCTGTAGGCAGTTTTGAAAAGCTCAAGAGCTCTGAGAGCGTACCGAGGCCGATTATTCCGACGTACAGGAAGAGAATGATGCTTCCGCAAAAAAATACCACATCGACCCCTCCCGGCCATGGGGTGCCGCGCTCGATCGGATTTGTCATAGCTGCGCTCTAACTAGTATTAGTTGACCGTCATCCGAAAATTCTTAGTTGACTGTCTGCCGAAAAAGATTAGTTGACAAGTGGCGGAGACGACAGGGGTCTGACCCCGATGGGTTCGGGCTCCTTCCCCGAATAATTACGACCCTGGCCCCGAATTAGCCGACCCAGCGGCGGGCGTTACGGAAGAGTTGCATCCATGGAGAGTCTTCGCCGAGGCCGGGTGGACGCCAGGAATACTGGACGCTCCTGAAGCAGCGCTCGGGATGCGGCATGAGGATGGTGAAGCGGCCGTCGGCGGTGGTGAGGCCGGTGATGCCCTGCGGGCTGCCGCTCGGGTTGTGCGGGTAGACCTCGGTCGGCTCGCCGCGGCTGTTGACGTAGCGCATGCAGACGAGTGAGGGCACGGTGTCGAACTTGGCGCGGCCTTCGCCGTGGGCGGTGACGATCGGGATGCGGCTGCCGGACATGCCGGCGAAGAGGATCGAGGGGCTCTCGACGATCTCGACCATCACCAGCCGGCCCTCGAACTGCTCGGAGCGGTTCCGAACGAAGGCGGGCCAATGCGCGGCTCCGGGGATGAGCTCCTTCAGCGCCGCCATCATCTGGCAGCCGTTGCAGGCGCCGAGCGCGAAGCTGTCCGCGCGCGCGAAGAATTTCTCGAACTCGGCGCGCACGCGCGGGTTGTAGAGGATGGTGCTCGCCCAGCCGCGGCCCGCACCGAGCACGTCGCCGTAGGCGAAGCCGCCGCCTGCCACAATGCCTTTGAACCCCTCCAGGGTGCGCCGGCCGGCGAGGAGATCGGTCATGTGCACGTCGAGCGCCTCGAAGCCGGCGCGGTCGAACGCGGCGGCCATCTCGACCTGGCCGTTGACGCCCTGCTCTCTCAAGATGGCGACGCGCGGACGCGCGCCGGTGGCGATGGGCGCGCTGGAGGGGGTGAAGGTCAAGTGCAAAGACAAGCCCGAATCGTGCGGGTCGATGACCCGGTCGAATTCCTCGCGCGCCGACTCCGGGTGGTCGCGCAGGGCCTGCATGCGGTAGGTGAGCTCGCTCCAGGTGCGCTGCGTGTGGTCGCGCTTGTTCATGTAGAGCTCGCGCCCGTTGCGCGTGACGCGGATCTGGTCGCGGCGGTTGAGCTGGCCGACGACGTGCGAGTACTCGCCGAGCCCGGCCTCGCGCAGTATCTGCATGACGTTGGTGCGGTCGCGTTCGCGGATCTGGATCACGGCGCCCAGCTCCTCGTTGAAGAGCGCGGCGACAACGAGCTCGCGCGCGCGGCCGGCGAGCTGCTCGTCCGCGTTGCGCTTGAAGGCGTCGACGTCATCGCTTGCCTCATCGAAGGTGATTGCGTCCAGGTTGAGCGTGACGCCGCAGTGGCCGGCGAACGACATCTCGCACACCGTGGTGAAGAGGCCGCCGTCGGAGCGGTCGTGGTAGGCGAGGATCAAGGGCCGCAGCGCCTGGATCGCGGCGAAGAAACCCTTGAGCAAAGCCGGGTCGTCGAGGTCGGGACAGTGCTCGCCGAAGCCGCGGTGCGTCTGGGCGACGATCGAGCCGCCGAGGCGGTTCTTGCCGCGGCCCAGATCGATCAGCACGAGTTCGGTATCGCCCGCGTCGGTGCGAAGCTGCGGCGTCAGCGTGTCGCGCGCGTCTGGCACCGGTGCAAAGGCCGACACGATGAGCGAAAGCGGGGCGACGATCTCACTTGCGTCCCAGGAGGTCTGCATCGACAGCGAATCCTTGCCGACCGGGATCGAGACGCCGAGCGCCGGGCAGAGCTCCAGCGCCACCGCGCGCACCGTGTCGTAGAGCGCGGCGTCCTCGCCCGGATAGCCGGCCGCGGCCATCCAGTTGGCGGAGAGCTTCACCTGCGAAAGCGAAGCGATGCGCGCCGCGGCGATGTTGGTGAGCGCCTCGCCCACCGCCATGCGCCCCGAGGCCGGCGCGTCGATCAGCGCGAGCGGCGTGCGCTCGCCGATCGCCATCGCCTCGCCGGCATAGCCTTCGAAGTCGAGCAGCGTCACGGCGCAGTCGGCCACCGGCACCTGCCAGGGACCGACGAACGGATCGCGCGCGCAAAGGCCGCCGACCGTGCGGTCGCCGATCGAGACCAGGCAGTTCTCCGCCGACACCGAGGGATGGCGCATCACCCGGTGCGCCGCCGCCTCGACCGTGATCTTGTCGAGCGGAAACGCGCTCGGCGAGCGCTCGAGATGGCGCACGTCGCGCAGCATCTTCGGCGGTCTTCCCAGGATCACGGCGAGCTCGAGGTCGATCGGGCGCCCGCCCAGCTGGCTGTCCTCGACGAGCAGCCTGCCGTCGTCGGTGGCTTTGCCGAGCACCGCGAAGGGGCAGCGTTCGCGCTGGCACATCTTTTCGAACGTCGGCAAATCACTGGGCGCGATCGCGAGCACATAGCGCTCCTGCGCCTCGTTGCACCAGATCTCGCGCGGCGACATGCCGCTGTCTTCGCTCGGGATCTTGCGCAGCTCGAGGCGGGCGCCGCGCTGCGCCGACCACGCGAGTTCGGGCACGGCATTGGACAGGCCGCCCGCGCCGACGTCGTGGATCGAGAGGATCGGATTCGCCGCGCCGAGCTGCCAGCAGCGGTCGATCACCTCCTGCGCGCGCCGCTGCATCTCGGCGTTGCCGCGCTGCACCGAGTCGAAGTCGAGGTCGGCGACGTTGGCGCCCGCACCCATCGAGGACGCCGCGCCGCCGCCCATGCCGATCAGCAGCCCGGGGCCGCCGAGCTGCACGAGCAGCGTGCCCGCAGGGAACGGCGACTTCGTCGCATGCGAGGCGTCGATATTCCCCAGGCCGCCCGCCAGCATGATCGGCTTGTGATAGCCGCGGAGCACACCGCCGACTTCGGCTTCGAAGCTGCGGAAATAGCCGCACAGGTTGGGCCGGCCGAACTCGTTGTTGAAGGAGGCGGCGCCGATCGGGCCCTCGAGCATGATGTCGAGCGCCGAGGCGATGCGGCCGGGCTTGCCGGGCGAGGCGCCTTCCCAGAGCTGCTCGTGGCCGGGGATGCGCAGGTTGGAAACCGAGTAGCCGACGAGGCCGGCTTTCGGCTTCGCGCCGCGGCCGGTCGCGCCCTCATCGCGGATCTCGCCGCCGGCGCCGGTCGAGGCACCGGGGAACGGCGCGATCGCGGTGGGATGGTTGTGGGTCTCGACCTTCATCACGGTGTGCACCCTGCCCGGGTGGCGCGCGTAGGTGCCGTCGCCGCGCGGGTGGAAGCGCTGCGCCTCGGCGCCTTCCATGATCGCGGCGTTGTCGGCATACGCGACCACGGTGCCCGCCGGGCTCACCGCGTGCGTGTGGCGGATCATGCCGAAGAGCGACTGCTTCTGCCGCTCGCCGTCGACGATCCAGTCGGCGTTGAAGATCTTGTGGCGGCAGTGCTCCGAATTCGCCTGCGCGAACATGGTGAGCTCGGCATCCGTCGGGTCGCGCCCGATGCCGCGGTAGGCGCGCTCGAGATATTCGATCTCCTCCTCGCTCAGGGCGAGGCCGAGCTCGATATTCGCTGCGCGCAGCGTCGACGCCGGGATCCGGCCAAGCGGCCGCGGCGGCACGTGCTGGAAGAGCTTCGCCGCCTGGTCGAAGGACGCGAGCACGGTCTCGGTCATGCGATCGTGCAGCAACGCCGCGATGCCGGGCTTCGCCGACTCGAGGGTGAACGCGGTGCCGCGCTCGATCCGCTTGACGGCGGCGAGGCCGCAGTTCCTCGCGATGTCGCTCGCCTTGGACGACCAGGGCGAGATAGTGCCCAGGCGCGGCACGACCAGGTAAACGGTGCCGCGCGCCGCCCCTGTGCTGCGCTCCCCATAGGCGAGCAGCCGCTCGAGCAGCGCGCGCTCCTTCGCGACGAGCGCGCCCTCGGTCTCGACGAAATGCCAGAACTCGGCGCCGACGGCGCGGACGGCCGGATGCGGAGCTGGAGAATTTGTGGCACTAGTTGCGGACCTGCGGCTCCTTCACGGTCCCGCCGAGGAGGAGGGTCGCACTGAGCGTGCGCGCCGCGGTCCTGACGTCGGCCACGATGCGTCCGGAGAGCGCGCCGCTCTCGGAGATGTCGGCGCTCGCGCCGGCGTTGAGGGCACCCGCGCCGATGGTGACGTTGCGCAGCGAGACTGCGCCGCGGTTGTAGCTGCCCTGGCCGTTCATCTCGACGAACTGCGTGCTGCCGGCGAACTGCTTGCCGCCGCTCTGGATCGCGCGCGCGAGATCGAAGCTGCCGAGCGTGCCCTTGCTGACGGTGAAATTGCCGTCGATGCGGCCCGCCGCGACCAGCGTTCCCGGGTCCGGCGCGCTCATCGAGAACCTGCCCGTGCCCTCGGCGCTGCCCGAGGAGAGCAGCGCCGGCGCGAACACCGCGGCATTGATATTGCGCGCCGTCACCACGCCGTCGACCATCCAGTTGCCGCCCCAGCGCACGTTCGCCGTGCCGGTCATGGCGCCGCCCAGGATCGAGCCGCCCCACTCGGCGATGGTCATGCCGCGCGGCGTGGCGTTGCCCTTCATGGCGAAGTTGCTGAGCGTGACCTGCGGCGCGATCGGCAGCGTGAAGCCCGCTGCCGTGAGCTCGAAGATCACGCCGTCATCCCGCGGCGTGATCTTCGCGACCAGCGCGTCGGGGCCGCGCACCGTGGCGCTCTTCATGCCGCCCTTCGCGTCGAGCGCGATATCGGCTTGCAGGCTCTTCGGCAGCGTCGCCGGCCCGGGCACCTCGAGACTTTTCACCACGATGCGCTCGACGGTGAAGCTGTCGCTCTTCACGGTGGCGAACAGCGCGTCGCCGATCGCCTGCTGCGGCAGGCTGAAGCCGTCGAGCTCGATCCTGCTGAACTCCTTCTTGTCGCCGAACAACGAGCCCGGCGACAGGTGGCCGGTGACGTGCGCGATCTTCGCGTCGCCCACCCTGACATCGGCAAAGCGCACCTGCAATCCGGTCAACAGCCACAGGTTGGCCGAGCCGATCTTGACCGGCCGGCCGAACGCCTCGGTCGCGACGCGCTCGTAGTCGGCAGTGTCGAGCGGCACGACATGGGCGACGCCGATCGCGACCGCGAGGAGCAGGCCAAACATGACCGCCGCCGTCTTGCCCCATTTGCCCGGCCGGCGCACTCTCGGCAGCGCCTCGGCTGCGACCGGCTTCTTCTTTTTCTTCTCCGGCTTCTCCGCCTTCTCCTTCGGCTTGCCCTTCGCCACCGCGGCCTGCTCGCGCTTGACCTCGTCCATGTCGAGGTCGTCGTCGCTCACCGGGATGTCCTCCTCGGCGGCCTTGGGCGCGACCTTCTTGCCCTCCTTCGCCATCGCGGCGGCGGTCGCGGCCTCGGCCTTGCGCCGGATCTCGTCGGCCTCGCGCTTGCGGCGCTCCTCTTCCTGGGCGTGGCGCTGCTCTTCCTCTTCCTTGCGGCGCGCCTCTTCTTCCTTGCGGCGCTGCTCCTCTTCCTCGCGCCGGCGCTGCTCGGCCTCCGCCTTCGCCAGGCGCTCGGCCTCCTCGCGCGCGCGCCGCTCGGCTTCCGCCTTCGCCTTGCGCTCGGCTTCTTCCTTGGCCTTGCTCTCTTCCTCGTCCTTGTTGGTGAAGCTGTCGAGGTCGGCGAGCAGCGAGTCGGCGAAGCTGTCTTTCTTGGCCTCGACCTTTGGTGCGGGTGCTTTAGCTGCGGGTTTCGGCGCCGCGGCTTGGGCTGCCTCTTCCTCGTCGCGCTGCTTGCGTTTGGCGGCCCGCGCCGCTTCGCGCTCCGCCTCTTCCTGCTGCTCGCGCGCCGCCTCCTCTTCCTCGCGCTGCTTCTTTTTCGCGGCGCGCTCGGCTTCTTCCTGCTCCTCGCGCTGCTTGCGCTTGGCGCTGCGCTCTTCCTCGACCTTGCGCTCATCCTCGTCGCGCTGTTTGCGGCGCGCCTCGGCCTCTTCTTCCTCGCGCTTGCGGCGGGTGGCGCGTTCTTCCTCCTCTTTCTTGCGCTCGGCCTCGAGACGCTTGCGCTCCTCTTCCAGTTCCTTGCGCGCGCGCTCGGCCTCTTCCCTGGCCTTGCGCTCGGCTTCCTCGCGCGCCTTGCGCTCCTGCTCGTGGCGCTGTTTAAGTTCTTCCTGTTCGCGCCGCGCCTTTTCCTCGCCTTCCTTGCGCGCGCGCTCGCCTTCTTCTTTCGCCTTGCGCTCGGTCTGCTCGCGCGCCTTGCGCTCGGCTTCGAGCTTGACCTTGGCTTCCTGCTCGACCTTGAGCTTGGCTTCAGCCGCCTTTAGCGCCGCCGCGTCCGTCTTGGCCTTGGCCTCGGCTTCTTCCTTTTGCTTCTGCTCGGCTTCGGCGCGGAGCTTCGCCTCCATCTCCGCGCGCGTCTTCGCCTCGGCTTCCTTTTTCAGGCGGTCGCGCTCGGCTTGCGCCTTGGCTTCCGCCTCCTCGCGTGCCTTGTTCAGCGCGGAGGTCTGCGCCGGCGGCGGCGATGCGGGTTTGGAAGGCGTGCCGAGCGAGCTGAAGTCGAGCGCTTGCGGCGCCGCGGGCTTGGACGGTGGCGTCGCGGGCTTGGGGGCCGCCGAGAACGAGCTGAAGTCGAGATCGCCGCCGCTGGACTCGGCGGGTGCCTTCGCCCCGGGCTTGGCCGCCGGCTTGGGCGCAGCCGCCGCCGGTCTGGGCGCCGCTGCGGGCGCGGCCGCGGCACCGGCCGAGACTTCGCGGATGAAGCCGTTCTTGTCGAGCTGCCCGACCAGCGTCTGGAAGGCAGCGTCGAAAGTCTTGCCGACCTTCTGCGCCACGTCGGCGAGGGTCGCGCGCCCGTCGATCGCCGAGAGCACTGCGCGGTCCGGCCGCGTGAGCAGGCTCGTCTTTCCGGCGGCCTCCTGCACTCCCTTGCCCGACTTCGAGTAGATTGCGGTCGGATTCATTTCTTGCGGCCTATTATATTAGTGAGGGGGGCCG
>VBCP01000310.1 GCA_005888925.1 Betaproteobacteria bacterium
TATGCCTCGGGGAATTCTATGCCTCTGCGATGGCGTAAGCTGTCTCCATTGAGCTAGGAGACGCCCATGAACCGCTTCGTTGTCGCACTCCTGATCGGGCTCGCAAGCACCGCCCACTCGCAGGACGCCGTCCAGACCGTGCTGCAGGCGGCGCCGCAGCTCGTCGGCTTCGCGGGCTCGCCCGAGAATTTCTACAACCTGGTCGTGGGCCTGACCGAGGGCACGCCCGCGCGCCTTGCAGGGCCGGCCGCCGGAGGGTTCAGCCGCGTCACGACGATCAATGCGCCGGCGAGGCTCGGTGCCGCCGAGGCCGCGGCGGTGCTCGAGCGCGCGCGGCAGAACCTGGAGTTTCTCGGCATCGTGCAACCCACACCCGAGCAGCTCAGCGCCGCCCTAGCCGGCGGGGTGCTCGTTACGCCCACCGGCAGCACGCAGGTGCGCGGCGTGCTGCCGCAGGCCGCGCGCGCTGAGGTGCGCTCGCAGCTCGAGCCGGATCTGCGCACGCCTACGGTCGATGAGCGTGCGTTCGCGCAGCTGCCGCTCGAGCTCCAGTCCCTGCTGGGCGGCATGCCGCCGCGCGAAGCTTTACTAAAAGTCCAGCTGGCGCAGCAGCATCTCATCGCGCTCGGCAACGCTTATGGGTCCTCCGAGCGGCTTCGTGCGATGGTGCAGAACGTGCTCGCGCCGCCGTCTGGCGGCTACACCGTGGCGAGTTTCAGCGCGGGCACGACGAGCTTCCCGCCGATGAGTCCGCTGGTCTCGCCTTACCTGCCAGCCACGCGCTAGGGCTGATGGGAGTCGAGGAGCGCGTAAGCGACCGGCGCGAGAACCGCGGCCGCGAGCACCAGTGACGCGGCTTTGAGCGACGCAGCCGCAAGCAGCAGCAAGGGAAGGAAAAGCAGCAGCGCGGCCGCGATCCACGGTATCGGCGGCGGTCTGCCGAGGCGTGAGCGCAGCCTGGCGATCCGGGTCTTGTGCACCGGCGCGGCCTTGTGCGCGAGCATTGGCTCGAGCGCGCGCAGCTCGAGCCAGGAGAAGAACAAGTACGCCTGCAGCGCGAAGCTGCCGAGCAGGACAAAAGGCACGAGCACCATGGCGAGGAAGACGCCCAGCCCGCTCGTGCCCATCACGGCGAAGAGGCCGAGGCTCAGTGCGATGCTGAAGGCGAAATAGAGGACCAGCATCGGCACGACGAGCGCGAGGCGCGCGTGCACGTGAAGCCGGAAGGCGTCGCCTTTCTGATAGCGTTCCACGAGGTTGCGCGCTTCGGTGAAGATGTCCATCGCCTGCCGCTCAGCTCACAAGCTGATGCCCAGCAGCTTCGCGGCGGTCAGACCGAGGATCGCGGCGCGCTGCTCGTCGGTGAGCTCCGGCGTGCCGAGGATGTGATCGACGGCGGTCTTGGTCCAGCCGAAGCGATCGTCGGTGCCCATGACGAGCTGCGAGGCGCCGACCTGCGCGGCGAGGTGGCGCAGCGCCTCCGGCGTGAAGACCAACGAGTCGAAGTAGAGCTGCTTGAGATATTCGGTCGGGGCTTTCTTCAGCAGCACCGCGGAGCCAGACGTGATCCGAGCGCCCGGCGTAGGAAGGCAGATAGCCGCCGCCGTGCGCGGCGCAGAGCTTGAGTCCCGGGAAGCGGTCGAGCGTGCCCTCGTAGATGAGATGCGAAAGCGCGAGCGTGGTCTCGAGCGGGTTCCAGATGGTGTTGTCGAGGCCGCCGTTGCCCTTCAGGCGGTTGTCGAGGTCGCGCGTGCGCTGCGGATGCATGAAGACCAGCACGCCGAGCTCCTCGGCCTTGGCCCAGAACGGGTGGAACTTGGCGTCGGAGAGCTCCAGGCCCTCGACGCTGCCGCCGATCGCCGCGCCGCGCAGGCCGAGCTTCTTCACGCCGTGCTCGAGCTGGCGCACCGCGAGGTCGGGATACAGCAGCGCGACGCTGGCGAAGGCGACGAAGCGGTCGGGCGTCTTCGCGCAGAGCTCGGCGAGCTTCTCGTTCTGCAGCTCGATCACTTTCGTCACGAGGGCGCTTCAGGCGCTCGGCCATGGTGCTGGCGTAGGCGGGCGCCGCCTTCTGCTTCATAAGCGCCTGCGCTTCGGGGATGATGGCGTGCGCGTGGACGTCGATCGTCCTTATCCGCTTGCCGCTCACCACGACCTCGCGCCGACGCACCTGCGCGTGCGCGTCCGGGAAGAGGCTGCAGCCGACGAATGCAATGCCGGCGGCGACGAATTCCCTCCGGGTGGTCATGGGACGCTCCTGCGCGTGCGGAACCAGAGGGCCGCGGCCGCGCCGACGGCGAGCGCCAATGCGACACCCAGGTCGATCCAGGCGCGCGTGGCGAAGACATCCCTGGGTTGCGGGATGGGCGGGCCGGAGGACATCCAGAAATGGAACGCGGCGATGGCGAGCCAGGCCAGCGCTCCGAGGATCAGCAGTACCGCAAGGAGGAGCAAGGCGAGCCGGCGCAGTTTCATGCGCGCGAGCATAAACGAAAGGCCGGGAGGGCGGCCCGGCCTTTCGGAACTGCGGTGCTAGCTACTTCGAGAAGTTGATGCCGGGGTTGATCGGCGTGCCGGGCGAGCTCGGCGTGCTCGGTGCGGCAGGTGAGCTCGGCGTGATCGGTGCAGCGGGTGAGCTCGGCGTGATCGGGCCGGTGGTCGAGCCCGCAGCGCCAGCCTGCCCGCCGGCGATGCGCTTCGCGAGCTGCAGGTGCTCCTGGATCTTGTACACCGCCTGCTGGGCGGCCGACTTGAAGTCCGGGTCCTTGGCCTTGGCGGCCGTGGCGTTGGCTTCGAGCAGCGCCTTCTCGTGGCCCTTGACCATGTGCTCCATGAACTCGCGGTCGAAATCGGCGCCGGACTTGCGCTCGAGCATCTTGGTCTGGGCGAGGTCCTTGAGGGCGGCCTTGTCGGGCAGCGCGACGTCCTTGGTCTTGGCGAGCTTCTTCAGGTCCTCGAACATCCGGGCGTGGTCGTCGGCCATCTTCTGGCCGAACTGCTTGACGTCGGGGCGCTGCGCCTTGCTGGCGGCGAGCTTGCCGGCTTCGACCTCGTTCAGGTTGTCCTGGGCGAGCTGCTTCATCGCGGCGGCGTCGTTGTTGTCCATCTTCTGGGCGAAGGCGAGCGGCACGCTCAATATCGCGCTGAGAACGACTGCCGTAAGGGAAGCGAGGGGACGCATGACAGGCTCCTACTGACAAGTGGATGACAGAGCAACGCTCAGCAATCCGCGTGCCCAATTCGGGGACGGAGCCCGAACTGTCGCGGCCCGTCCGTGAACTAGTTGACTGCAGGATGCGCCGTTCGAGTGCACTTTACGCCCGGCATGCCGGATTCGGAGTTCACGGCGAGAGCGCTCGAGCGCGCGCTGAGGGCCTTGGGGCCCGAGGAGCTGTCGGCACGCCTGCAATCACCGCCAGAGCTGATCCAGACCTGGATCAACGGCCACGCGACGATGCCCGAGCGGAAGTTCCTGCGCCTCGTCGACGTGCTCGACGACATCGGCGACCCGCCCCCGTCTTAATTCAGTTCGGCCACCGCATCGCCCCACGGCGACATGATCTCGGTGCAGCCCATGTTGAGCTCGCCGCTGCGCATCACGCCCGCGGGAACCGCGAAGTGGTAGGGGAACGGCAGGCGGCGCGCGACGACGGTGGGGAAAGCGTTCTCCAATTTTTGTAATTCGTCGGCCGCAAGCGCGGCGTCGGCGATGACGCGCTCGCCGCCGCTCATGTCGATGCGCGGGCGGTGGAAGGCCTCCTCGAGCGTGGCGCCGTGGTCGAGGATGAACGAGCTCATCTGCAGGACGGTGCCCACGATCTTGCGGCCGCCGGAGGCGCCGAGGGCGAAGCGCTCGCCGTTTGGCGTTTCGCCGACCACGGGACAGTAGTTGCCGAGGCAGCGCTTTCCGGGCCCGAGCGAGTTCGCCTTTCCCGGCTCAGGATCGAACCACATGATGCCGTTGTTGAGCAGCACGCCGGTGGACGGCGAGACGACGCGCGAGCCGAATATGGAGAGATTGGTTTGCGTCACCGCGCACAAATTTCCGTGGCGGTCGACGACGCTGAAGTGCGTGGTGCAGCCTTCCCGGTCGCCGCCATCACTCAGGCGTGCACGCCAGGCCTGGTCGAGCACGCGCGCGTAGTCGACGTAGCTGGGCCTTGCGATCTCCGAGAGCTTTCGCAAGCACGAGGTGATCACCGGACCGCCGGTGAAGAACCCCGGCGCGGCGAATACGCGCCCGCCGCGATAAGGCGTCTCGAGCGGATCGGCGATGCTCGCGCGATAGGCAGCCAAATCCGAGAGCGACAGGCAGCCGCCTTTGTCGCGCACGTCCTTGGCGATCGCCGCGCCGACCTCGCCGCCATAGAGCGCCTTTGCTCCCTCACGAGAAATGGTTTCCAGGGTGCTGGCCAGACGCCGCTGGTCCACGCGCTTTTCCGAAAGCGCGGTCCAGCCGGCGAGCGGCGGCCACTTGCCGTCTTCCAGGAACATCGCCGCCGCGTCGCGATCGAGCGAGAGCGCGCGGGCGGTGGAGGCGATCTGCAGGCCGGCGAACCAGTCGAGGAGCATGCCTTCTTCGGCGAGGCGCACCGCCGGCGCGAGCACCTCGCGCCACGTCCTCTTGCCGAAACGCTGGTGCGCGAGCGCCATGCCGGCGACGACGCCGGGCACCGCGACGGCGGTCGCGCCCTGCACGTTGCGATCGTCCTTGACGTGCGGCCAGGCGAAGAGGTCTGACGCCTTGCCTTCACCCGAAAGAGGAAAGGCAGCGGGGTCGAGCGCTGCCGGCGAGCGCATGCCGTAGTCGATGGCGTACGCCTTTTGCTCGTCGGCGCGCCACAGCACCATGCAGCCGCCGGCGGTGATGCCGCTCATCCACGGCTCGACCACGCCGAGCGCGAACGAGGTCGCGACCGCCGCATCGATCGCATCGCCGCCCGCCTCGAGCATCGCGGCGCCGGCTTCGGCGGCGCGCTTGTGCTGCGCGGCGACCACGCCGCCGCGCGTGGGAGTGACGCGCTTGCGGACGACCTGCGAGTCGGAGAAGTTGTCGATCAGCTGTTGGCTTTCGCGTAGCGCGCGATGTCCGCGTGCGTGGCGAACCAGACTTTCTCGTGCCCCTGGATGTAGGCGATCAGCTCCTGCAGGATCCAGATGCGCGAGCGGTAGCCGATGACGTGCGGATGCATGGTGAGCTGGAAGACGCCGCCTTCGCGGTA
>VBCP01000311.1 GCA_005888925.1 Betaproteobacteria bacterium
TCCCCAAGATTTCGACGTCATCATCGTCGGCGGCGGCCATGCTGGCACCGAAGCGGCGCTCGCTGCGGCGCGTGTGGGCCGGTGCACACTTCTCCTGACGCACAGCATTGAGACCCTGGGGCAGATGTCTTGCAATCCGTCGATCGGCGGTATCGGCAAGGGTCATCTGGTGAAGGAAGTCGACGCCCTTGGCGGCGCTATGGCGCTCGCCACCGACGAGGCCGGCATCCAGTTCCGCATTCTGAACGCGTCCAAGGGCCCGGCCGTGCGCGCGACCCGCGCGCAAGCCGATCGTGTCCTGTACCGGCAGGCGATCCGGCGCAGGCTGGAGAGCCAGCCCAATCTGCTGCTTTTCCAGCAAGCCGTGGACGACGTCCTGGTGCGAGGCGACCGAGTGGTGGGTGTGCGCACGCAGCTGGGCGTCGAGTTCCGGGCGCAGGCGGTCGTACTCACTACTGGAACCTTCCTTGCCGGCCTGATTCACGTCGGTCTCACGAGCCATACTGCCGGCCGCGCCGGCGAGCCGGCAGCATCGACGCTCGCAGCAAGGCTGCGCGAGCTGAAGCTGCCCGTGGGCAGGCTGAAGACGGGCACGCCGCCGCGCATCGACCGCCGAAGCGTAGATCTTGGCGTGATGCAGGTACAGCCTGGCGATTCGCCGGAGCCGGTATTTTCCTTCCTCGGCGAACGCGGCATGCATCCCGAGCAGCTGCCCTGCTGGATCACGCACACGAACGAGCGCACCCACGACCTCATCCGCGCGGCACTGGACCGCTCGCCGATGTTTACCGGGGTAATTCAAGGCGTCGGCCCCAGGTACTGCCCATCGATCGAGGACAAGGTCCACCGCTTTGCGGGCAAAGCCAGCCACCAGATCTTTCTCGAGCCCGAAAGTCTGTCGACGCAAGAGCTCTATCCCAACGGCATTTCGACCAGCCTGCCCTTCGATGTGCAGCTGGAGCTGGTGCATTCGATCCGCGGCCTGGAGAAAGCGCACCTGGTACGGCCGGGCTACGCGATCGAGTATGACTATTTCGACCCGCGAAACCTCCACGCCTCCCTCGAAACCAAGTCGCTGCAGGGCCTTTACTTCGCCGGCCAGATCAACGGCACGACCGGTTATGAGGAGGCCGCGGCGCAAGGCCTGCTTGCCGGTTTGAACGCGGCGTTGCGCTCGAAAAACGAGCCGCCATGGTCGCCGGGGCGCGATGAAGCATATCTCGGCGTACTGGTCGACGACCTGGTGACCCGTGGGGTCTCGGAGCCGTATCGCATGTTCACGAGCCGCGCGGAATATCGACTGCAGCTGCGGGAGGACAACGCGGACCTGCGCTTGACCGAGATCGGGCGCCAGCTGGGACTGGTCGATGATGAGCGATGGGATGCATTCAATCGCAAGCGCGATTCCATTCAGCAGGAAACGCGTCGGCTGGAACGTACGTTTGTAAGCACAGGCTTCCACGAAAAGCACAGTGTTCTTGCGATGCTTCGCCGTCCGGAAGTCACTTATGCGAGCTTGGTTCCTGAGCCTCCGGTCGGCCCGGAGGTGGCAGCCCAGGTCGAGATCCAGGCGAAGTACGAGGGCTACATCAAGCGCCAGAAGCGCGAAGTCGAACACCGGCGCGAGTTCGAATCGTTAAGCCTACCGACTGACTTCGATTACCGCCAAGTGCGCGGCCTGTCGATTGAAGCGCAGCAAAAGCTCAATCAGCACAGGCCGGAAACGGTGGGCCAAGCCTCGCGTATCTCGGGCATCACGCCGGCGGCGATTTCACTTTTGCTGGTGCACTTGAAGAGGGGCTTGCAGCCGTCCAAAAGAACGGCATGACGCCGCACGCCGCGCTCGCGCGCGGACTGGAAGAACTCGAGCTCGTGCTGCCAGCGAGCACCTGCGATCAGCTGATCGCCTACGTAATGCTGCTCGCCAAATGGAATCGCAGCTACAACCTGACCGCAATTCGTGAACCGCTCGCCATGGTGAGCCACCACCTGCTTGACTCGCTCGCGGTGCTGCCGCATCTCCCGCTGCCGCCGCAGGCTGCGCGGGTCGCCGACGTTGGCACCGGGGCGGGGCTTCCAGGCATCCCGCTCGCGCTTGCGCGACCCCAATGGCATGTGGCGCTCATCGAATCGAATCAAAAGAAGGCCGCGTTTCTGCGCCAGGCCGCGATCGAGCTCGGCATCGGTAACGTCGAGGTGCACGAAGGCCGCGCTGAGGAGTGGCAGCCGCAGGAGCGCTTTGGCCTCGTCACGTCGCGTGCCTTTGCAGAGCTCGCGGCGTTTGTCGCGGCCTGCCGCCATCTGCTCGTGCCGGGCGGCACGTTTGCCGCGATGAAGGGCAAGCAGCCGACAGCGGAGATCAAGCGTTTGCCGCCCGAGGTGCAGCTGCGCTCGGTGCTGCGCCTGCGCACCCCGCTGCGCGAGGCCGAGCGGCATCTCGTGCTCTGCGAGCTGCAGGCGTGAGCGCAACGCAAGTGCTTGCCGTGGTCAACCAGAAAGGCGGGGTCGGCAAGACCACCACCAGCGTGAATCTCGCTGCGGCGCTAGCACAGGCCGGGCGCCGCGTCCTGCTGGTGGATCTCGACCCACAGGGCAACGCCACGATGGGAAGCGGCGTCGACAAGCGAAATGCCGCGCGTACCGTCTACCACGTGCTGCTCGGGCTCTCGGAGCTCGCGGCCGTACGCCTGCGGGCCGAGCGCGGCGGCTTCGACCTGGTGCCGGCGAATCGCGAGCTCGCCGGCGCGGAGGTCGAGCTTATCGAGCTGCCCGCTCGGGAATCGCGGCTCAAGGCGGCGCTCGAGCGCGTGCTCGACGAATACGATTTCGTGCTGATCGACTGCCCGCCTTCGCTCAGCCTGCTCACGGTCAACGCCTTGACCGCCGCGCAACGCGTGCTGATCCCGATGCAATGCGAGTATTACGCGCTCGAAGGCCTGTCGGACCTGGTCGCGACGATCAAGCGCGTGCGCGGACATCTGAATCCGCAGCTTGAGATCGCCGGGCTGCTGCGCACGATGTACGACCCGAGAAACACACTCTCGCAGCAGGTGTCGCAGCAGCTCGAAGAGCATTTCGGCGACAAGGTGTACCGCACGCTGGTGCCGCGCAACGTGCGGCTCGCCGAAGCGCCGAGCTACGGCGTACCCGCGGTGCTGTGGGACGCGAGCTCCAAGGGCGCGCAAGCCTACGTCGCGCTCGCCGGCGAAATCATGGACCGCGCATGAGGCCCAAAGGCCTGGGCCGGGGCCTCGACGCGCTGCTCGGCGCCGACGAGACGCCGCGCGGGGCGCTCGCCACGATCGAGACGGCGCGGATTCGTCCCGGGCGCTACCAGCCGCGCACGCGGATGGACGAGCGGGCGCTCGCCGAGCTCGCCCAATCGATCCGCGCGCAGGGACTGCTGCAGCCCGTGGTCATACGGCCGGTCGCGGGCGGCTACGAGTTGCGCAGGTGCCGGCGGTGGTGCGGGAGGTGCCCGACGATGCGGCGCTGGTGATGGCGCTGATCGAGAACATCCAGCGCGAGGACCTCAACCCGATGGAAGAAGCCACCGGCGTGCAGCGCCTGATCGAGGAATTCAAGATGACGCACGAGCAAGCGACCGACGCGGTCGGGCGCTCGCGCAGCGCGACCAGCAACCTGCTGCGCTTGCTCAAGCTCGCGCGCCCGGTGCAGGAGCTGCTGATGCGCGGCGCGCTCGAAATGGGGCACGCGCGCGCGCTGCTCGCGCTCGATGCCGCGCGCCAGATCGAGCTCGGCACGCGCATCGGTGCGAAGCGCCTGTCGGTGCGCGAGACAGAGGCGCTGGTCCAGCGCCTGCTGCGTGCGCCGGCGACGCGCCGCCGGAAAAGAAGCGATCGGGACCTCGCGCGCCTCGAAGAGGAATTGTCCGAGCGCCTCGGCACCACGGTGGAAATCCGGACCGCGCGAAAGGGGCGCGGCAAGCTGGTCCTGCACTACTCGAGCCTCGAGCATCTCGAGCAGCTGCTGAAGAGGTTGAAATGATTGCAGTTGCGCTATACTTCCGCGGCTTTTGCGGGGTGCGAAGAATTTTCAACGTCATGCTTCGCCACCTCAAAAAGCCGGTCCTCACCGTCCTGAGATGGCAGCTTGCGGCGACCGCGGTCCTGATGCTGATCGCCGCGCTGGTTGCCGGCGGGCACGGTGCGGCCTCGGCACTCGCCGGCGGGCTCGTCAGCATCACGGCCGGGCTGGCGGCCGCGTTGGCGGCTTCGACGGGCAATGCGAAGTCAGCGGGGGGGATTGTGTTGAGTGCCTTGCGGGCCGAGGCGGTAAAGCTCGGGCTCGCTGTCTTGCTGCTGTGGCTGGTCCTCGTGAACTATCGCGAGGCGGTGGTCGGCGCCCTGATCGCAGCCTTCGTCGTGACCCTGCTGATTTTCGCCATGGCATTTTTTGTGCGCGATTACTGATGTTCCAATAAATGGCTGCCGCAGGCGAACTGACTCCTTCGGAGTACATCGAGCATCACCTGAGCTTCTTCACCAAGCCGCTCGGGGAGGAGCATGGTGGTTTCTGGGCGCTGAACGTCGACTCGCTGATCGTCTCGATCCTGCTCGGACTGGTCGGCATCGGCTTCATCTGGTGGGTGGTGCGCGGCGCCACTTCCGGCGTGCCGACGCGCCGCCAGGCCCTGATCGAGCTGCTGATCGATTTCGTTGACGAGCAGGCGAAGGGCATCTTCCATCAGGGCGACCGTCACCGGTTCGTCGCACCGCTCGCGCTCACGGTGTTCGTCTGGGTGGTGCTGATGAACGCAATGGACTTCCTGCCGGCGGACCTGGTCGGCCTGGTCACACACCACGTTTCCGAGCACGGCTTCCGCTACGTGCCGACCGCCGACGTCAACACCACCTTCGCGCTGTCGATTTCGGTGCTCGTGCTGACGATCGTCTTTGCGATCTCGGTCAAGGGCGTCGGCGGCTGGCTGCACGAGCTGTTCTGCGCGCCGTTCGGAAAACATCCGCTGCTCTGGCCCGCGAATTTCCTGTTCCAGATGGTCGAGTACGTCTCGAAGACGCTGTCCCATTCGCTGCGGCTTTTCGGCAACATGTACGCGGGCGAGATCCTGTTTCTGCTGCTCTGGATGTGGGCGGCGACCGGGCTGTGGGGCACGATCTTTGGCTCCGTACTTGGATTGGGATGGGCGATCTTCCACATCCTGATCGTGCTGTTGCAGGCCTACATCTTCATGATGCTCACGATCGTGTACCTCGCGATGGCCCACGAGCATCACTGATTCGTATCATTCGCTAATAAAGGGAGAACATCGATGGAAAAACTTCAACTGCTGGCGATGGTGCAGGCTTATACCGGCATCGGCGTGGGCCTGATGATCGGCCTGGGAGCCGCCGGCGCCTGCATCGGCGTGGGCATCATGTGCAGCCGCTTCCTCGAGGCCGCCGCGCGCCAGCCCGAGCTCACCAACTCGCTGCAGGGTAAGGTGTTCCTGCTGCTCGGCCTGATCGACGCCTCGTTCATCATCGGCCTGGGCATCGCCATGTTCTTCGCCTTCGCCAACCCCCTCGCAACCGCCTTCCGCTAGGCGCCGGGAGAGGTCGCATGAACCTCAATCTGACCCTGTTTGCCCAGGCCGTGACGTTCTCGGCCTTTATCTGGTTTACCGTGAAGTTCATCTGGCCGTTCATGCTGCGCGCGATCGAGACGCGGCAGAAGACCATCGCCGACGGCCTCGCCGCGGCCGAACAAGGTCGCCGCTCGCTCGAGCTGTCGACGCGCCAGGCCGACGAGGAGATCAAGCGCGCCCGCGACCGCGCGGCCGAGATCCTCGCGCAGGCCGAAAAGCGCGCCGCGCAGATGATCGACGAGGCCAAGTCCGCGGCCAAGGAAGAGGGCGGTCGCGAGAAGGCAGCGGCCAAGGCCGAGATCGAGCAGGAAGTGACGCGCGCGCGCGAGCAGCTGCGCGACCGCGTCGCTTCGCTCGCCGTGGCCGGTGCCGAGAAGATCCTGCGCCGCGAGGTCGACGCCAAGGCGCACGGCGAGCTGCTGGAATCCATCAAGCGCCAGCTCTAGATGGCCGAACCCAGCACCGTCGCGCGCCCCTATGCCGAAGCGGCGTTCAAGCTGGCCGATGAGGCGGGTGCGCTCGCCAAGTGGTCCGAGACGCTCGCCGCCCTCGCCCAGGTCGGGCAGGACGCCCGCGTGCGCGCTGCCGTAGCGGACCCGAATCTTGCGGACGCGCAGGTCGCCGGCCTTTTCATCTCGATTCTTGCCGGCAAGCTGAGCGGCGACGCCGAGAATTTCGTGCGCGTGCTCGCGCAGAACAATCGCCTGGAGCTCCTGCCGCAGATCCGCGAGCAGTTCGAGGCTCTGAAGAACGAGCGCGAAGGCGTCGTGGAGGCCGAGGTGCACTCGGCGTTCGAGCTGAGCGACGCGCAGCTGCGCGATCTGGTGCAGCGGCTGGAGAAGAAAACCGGCCGCAAGGTGCGCGCGCAGGTCTCGGTCGATAGTGAGCTGATCGGCGGCGTCAAGATCGTGCTCGGCGACAAAGTCATCGACGGTTCCGCGCGCGCGCAACTCAGCGCTCTCGAGACCGCATTGAAAGCTTAAGGAGCAACGATGCAACTCAATCCCTCGGAAATCTCCGAACTCATCAAGAGCCGCATCCAGAACCTCGATGCCGGCGCGCAGATGCGCACGCAAGGCACCGTGGTGTCGGTGACCGACGGCATCTGCCGCATCCACGGTCTTTCCGATGTGATGCAGGGCGAGATGCTGGAGTTTCCGAAGAACACCTTCGGCCTGGCGCTCAACCTCGAGCGCGACTCGGTCGGCTCGGTGATTCTGGGCGAGTACACGCACATCACCGAGGGCGATACGGTCAAGACCACCGGCAAGATCCTCTCGGTGCCGATCGGGCCCGAGCTGCTCGGGCGCGTGGTGAACTCTCTGGGCCAGCCGATCGACGGCAAGGGGCCGATCAACGCGAAGCTCACCGACGTGATCGAGAAGGTGGCGCCGGGCGTGATCGCGCGCCAGTCGGTGTCGCAGCCGGTACAGACCGGGCTGAAGGCGATCGACGCGATGGTGCCGATCGGCCGCGGCCAGCGCGAGCTGATCATCGGTGACCGCCAGACCGGCAAGACCGCCGTCGCAGTCGACACCATCATCAACCAGAAGGGCAAGGATCTCTTCTGCGTTTACGTCGCCATCGGGCAGAAGGCTTCCACCATCGCCAACGTGGTGCGCAAGCTCGAAGAGCATGGCGCGATGGCCTACACGATCGTGGTGGCCGCGTCCGCGTCCGAGTCGGCGGCGATGCAGTACATCGCGCCCTACTCGGGCTGCACTATGGGCGAGTACTTCCGCGACCGCGGGCAGGACGCCCTCATCATCTACGACGACCTGACCAAGCAGGCCTGGGCCTACCGCCAGGTGTCCTTGCTGCTGCGCCGGCCGCCGGGGCGCGAGGCCTACCCGGGCGACGTGTTCTATCTGCACTCGCGGCTGCTGGAGCGCGCGGCGC
>VBCP01000312.1:0-5558 GCA_005888925.1 Betaproteobacteria bacterium
TGTCGCCCCTCGACGGCCGGTACGCCAAGACCCTCGATCCGCTCAGGGTCTACTTCAGCGAGCAGGCGCTCATCGCTTACCGCATCCGCATCGAGCTCGAGTGGCTGCAGGCGCTCGCCGGGGAGCGCGCGATCCGCGAGCTGAAGCCCTTCTCCTCCAGGACCGTGGGCGCATTGCGCCGGCTGGTCAAGGATTTCTCGGAGCGCGACGCCGAGCATATCAAGAACATCGAGGCCGAGACCAACCACGACGTCAAGGCGATCGAGTACTGGCTGCGCTCGAAGCTCGGCACCAATAAGGAGGCGCAGGCCGCGCTCGAGTTCGTGCACTTCGGCTGCACCTCGGAGGACATCAACAACCTTTCCTACGCGCTCATGCTGCGCGAGTCGCGCGACAAGGTGATGCTGCCGCGGCTGGACGCGCTGGTGGAGGCACTGCGCGCGCTCGCGCGGCGCCACGCTGCGGTGCCGATGCTCGCGCGCACGCACGGCCAGGCGGCGACCCCCACCACGCTCGGCAAGGAGATGGCGAACTTCGCGCATCGCCTGGCACGTGCGCGCGAGCGCATCGGTGCTGTGAGCGTGCTCGGCAAGGTCAACGGCGCGGTCGGCAACTACAACGCCCACCTGGTCGCGTACCCCGATTTCGATTGGGAGCGTTTCTGCCGCCGGTTCGTGGAGCGCCTGGGGCTCGAGTTCAACGCCTATACGACGCAGATCGAGCCGCACGACTGGACGGCCGAGCTGCTCGATGCCTACTCCCGCGCGAACAGCGTGCTGCTGGATTTCGACCGCGACGTGTGGGGCTACATCTCTCTCGGCTACTTCTCGCAAAAGGCCACGGCGGGCGAGGTCGGCTCCTCCACCATGCCGCACAAGGTGAACCCGATCGATTTCGAGAATTCCGAGGGCAACGTCGGCGTCGCCAATGCGCTGCTGCGCCATCTCGCCGACAAGCTGCCGGTGTCGCGCTGGCAGCGCGATCTCTCGGACTCCACCGCGCAACGCAACATCGGCACCGCCCTGGGCCATACGCTGCTCGCCTATGCGTCCGCGCAGCGCGGGCTTGGCAAGCTGCAGGTCGACAGCCAGCGCCTGGCGGCCGATCTGGAGCAGAACTGGGAAGTGCTCGCCGAGGCGGTGCAGCAGGTGATGCGGCGCCACGGCGTCGCCGACGCCTATGAGAAGCTCAAGGCGATCAGCCGTGGCAAGCGCCTCGAGCGCCGCGCGCTCGCGCAGTTCGTGAAATCGCTGCCGATCCCGCCGGAGGCGAAGAAGCGCCTGCTCGCGTTGACGCCCGCGCGCTACACCGGTCTCGCGGCCGAGCTGGCACGGCGAGTTTGAGGATCCTGATGCTCGCTGCGGCGCTGGCCGCGGCGCCGTGCGCTGCCTCGCCGGAGATGGTGACCGTCGCCGCGCGGCCCGGTGTGACGCAGTCTTTCGTCATCATGCCGATGGAAGGGCGCGAACCCGCCGCGATTGCGCTCCTTTACACCGGTGGTGGCGGCCGCATCAACCTGCGCGTCGAGGAAGGCGGGGTGAAATTCGGCGCGCGCAATTTCCTGCCGCGCTCGGGCGCCGAGTTTGTGCGCAACGGCGTGCTGCCGGTGGTGATGGACGCGCCCTCAGACCAGGGCGAGCTGACCGAGGGCTACCGGATGGGGGCCGAGCAGACGGTGGATGCGCGCGCGGTGATCCAGGAGCTGAAGAAGCGCTTCCCCGCACTGCCCATTTACCTGGTCGGCACGAGCCGCGGCACCATTTCCGCCGCTTTCGTGGGCCGCGAGCTCGCCGATGACGTGGCCGGCGTGGTGCTGACTTCGACCATGTTCGGCGGCAGCAACCCGCGGCGCCAGGCGCCGACGCTGCGCGCCTTCGACTATGGCGGCATCAAGTCGCGGCTGCTCTTCGTGCACCACCGCGAGGACGGCTGCGAGCACACGCCGTACGCCTCGGCGGCGCGGCTCGCGCCGCGCTACCCGCTCATCTCCGTCAGCGGCGGCAAGCGGGCCGAGTCCGGTCCCTGCGAGCCGTTCAGCGCCCACGGCTACTTCGGCAGGGAAGCCCAGACGGTCGACGCCATCGCGGGCTGGATCCTGAAGCGGCCGTTCCCGCAGGACATCGACTAACGCCCCGATGATCTACGCGGCGACGATCTTTCTTTCGTCGTTCCTGCTGTTTCTCGTGCAGCCGCTGATCGCACGGCTGATCCTGCCCTGGTTCGGCGGCAGCGCGGCGCTATGGACCACCTGCATGCTGTTCTTCCAGATGTTGCTGCTCGCGGGCTACGCCTATGCGCACGCGCTCGGCAAGCTCGCCGGCCGCCGCCAGGCCATCGTGCATAGCGTCCTGCTCGTCGCGGCGCTCGCGAGCTTGCCGATCATGCCGGCGGAAAGCTGGAAGCCCACGGGAGAGCAGGAACCGATCACGCGCATCCTCCTACTGCTCGGCGCCACCGTCGGCCTGCCTTACTTCCTGCTGGCCTCGACCAGCCCGCTGATCCAGGCGTGGTTCGCGCGCGCCCGCCCCGGCGAGAACCCTTACCGGCTGTTCGCACTCTCGAACTTCGCTTCGCTGATCGCCTTGCTCGGCTACCCGTTCTTCGTCGAGCCGGTGTTCGCGGCGCGCGAGCAGGTCAACCTGTGGTCGTGGCTCTTCGCGGCGTTCGCGCTGCTGTGCGCCGCGGTCGCCTGGCGCACGCCGCGCGCCGCGGCGGTGAGCGAGATCGAGGCTGCGGCCCCGGTGGCGAAGGCCGAGTACGCCTGGTGGCTCGGACTCTCGGCGACCGGATCGGTGCTGCTGCTCGCGGTCACCAACCATTTGACGCAGAACGTGGCGTCGGTGCCGCTCCTCTGGCTCGTGCCGCTCAGCCTGTACCTCGCGACCTTCATCATCGCTTTCGAGGGAAAGGGGTGGTACCAGCCGCGCTTCCTGTGGCCGCTGCTGCTCGTCGCGCTCGTGGCCATGGCGTGGCTTCTCATCGACACCGATTACCACTACCACCTCGCGCTGCAGCTCGGCGTGTTCCTGCCGGGAATGTTCGTCGGCTGCCTCTTCTGCCATGGCGAGCTCTACCGCACGCGCCCGGCGCCGCAGCATCTCACCGCGTTCTACCTGACGATCTCGGCCGGCGGCGCGCTCGGCGGGCTGCTGGTCGCGGTGGTCGCGCCACTCGTCTTCACCGGCTACTTCGAGCTCGGCGCCGGCCTCGCGGGGCTCGCGGTGCTCGCCGTGCTGCGCTTCGTCACCATCGGCCGAGTGGCGTATGTCCTGAGCCTCCTCGTGCTGCTCGGCGTCGGCGCCTGCGCCGCGTATGACGGCTTTCGTGCTGCGGGTGAAGGAATACGGGGTGCCGGGCGATGCTTCGCACCTGCGGCGCCTGGTGCACGGCACGATCATGCACGGCGAGCAGTACCTGAGCGATGCGAACCGCCGCATGCTGACGACCTACTATACCGAGACCTCGGGCATCGGCGCGGCGATCCACTCGAAGGAGGACCATCCGGTGCGCGTCGGCGTGATCGGCCTCGGCACGGGCACGATTGCCGCCTACGGCCGCGAGGGCGACAGCTACCGCTTCTACGACATCGACGCGAACGTCATCCAGATCGCGCGCAGCGAGTTCAGCTTTCTCGGCGACAGCGCCGCGCGCACCGAGACCGCGCTGGGCGACGCGCGCCTGACGCTCGAGCGCGAGCCGCCGCAGGGCTTCGATGTCCTCGCGGTCGACGCCTTCTCGAGCGATGCGATTCCGGTGCACCTCATCACGCGCGAGGCGCTGCAGGCCTATCTGCGCCACATGAAGCCCGACGGCATCATCGCGTTCCACGTCTCCAACCGCTTCCTCGACCTTATCCCGGTGGTGGCACGCCTGGCAGCAGAGTTGAAGCTGCATGCGGTGCTGATCTCCGACGACCCGGAGGACGAGGACAAGACCATCCGCTCGCGCAGCGATTGGGTGCTAGTGTCGCGCGATCCCGAGGCACTCGAAGCGGACGCCATCGTGGAAGCGGGCGCGACACCGGCTGAGGACCGGCCGGAATGGCGCACCTGGACCGACGACTACTCCAATCTGATCCAGATTCTCAAATGAAAGGGGCGCTGCAGCAGGAAGAAGCGGCCGAGATCGCGCGCTGATCGGTCAGTCACCGAAGAAAGCGAGCAAGCGCTCCGCCAGCACGGCGGGCTGCTCCTCGGGAATGAAGTGGCCGCACTCCGGGATCGCGCCGCCGGTGACGTTTGACGCGATGGCGCGCAAGGAGTCGAGCGGCTCCTCTCCCCGCCCCCGCGCCTCGGCCTTGGCGCCGCCCAGCGCGAGCACCGGCATCGACAGGCGGAATCCGGAATCCGCGAGCGCGCGGTTGTCCGCCTTGGTCCGCGGCAGGCTGCGGTAGTACTCGAAGCCGGCGCGCATCGCGCCGGGTTGGGTGTAGGAACGCAAATACTCGTCGATGTCGGCATGCCCGATGGCGCCGCGCTGCCAGCAGAACTCGCGATAGAACCAGCCCAGGTACTCCCGCTCGCGTGCCGCGACGAGGGCCTCGGGCAACTCCGGCGTCATGTGGAAGGCGTGGTGCCAGCGCAGGCCGCCCTGCGAGATGTCGGGCCCGATACCGGGTATGGTCACATCCAGGATGGTCAGCGTTCTGACCGATTGCGGCGCCGCGCAGGCGAGCGCGAAGCCGCAGGGCCCGCCGAAGTCGTGTCCGACGAGATGAAAACGCCCGAGGTCGAGCTGCTGGCACATTTCCCGCACGTCCGACGCGATGCTGTTCTGGTCGTATCCGTTCGCCGGTCGGGAGCTTTCTCCCAGACCTGGCAGGTCCGGGGCGACGAGCCGGTAACGATCGGCAAGCAGCGGGATGAGCTTGCGCCATTCGTACCAGGTCTGCGGCCAGCCGTGCAGCAGCACGATGGGGACGCCCGAGCCGGCGGTGACGACGTGCAGCGTTACGCGCGTGAGGCGCAGCGTCTGGTGCTCGACTGTTGGGGGATGAGTCGGCAATCGGTCAGACCACGGCGCCCTCGTGCTCGTCGCGCCGGCCGGCCTTGCGCCCTGGCTTGACGAACTGGTCGCGCTTCGCGCCGAGCCACATGACCAGCGGGCTCGCCACCAGCACCGAGGAGTAGATGCCGAAGAGAATGCCGATGGTGAGCGCGAGCGCGAAGTAGTGCAGCGCCTGGCCGCCGAACATCAGCATGGTGGTGACCATCATCTGCGTGCAGCCGTGGGTGATGATGGTGCGCGAGATGACGCCGGTGATGGCGCTGTCGATCACCTCTCGAGTGCTGGCCTTCCTCATCTTGCGGAAGTTCTCGCGCACGCGATCGAACACCACCACCGATTCGTTCACCGAGTAGCCGAGCACCGCCAGCACCGCGGCAAGCACCGGCAGCGAGAACTCCCACTGGAAGAAGGCGAAGAACCCGAGGATGATCACCACGTCGTGCAGGTTGGCGATGATCGCGGCCACACCAAAGCGCCACTCGAACCGCATCCAGAGGTAGAGAACGATGAAGAACGCCGTCACCACCAGCGCTAGCCCGCCGGATGCGGCA
>VBCP01000312.1:5790-6193 GCA_005888925.1 Betaproteobacteria bacterium
GACCTTCTGCGAAAGGTCGGACGTCGACTGGTTCTTCTCGAGATGCATCCGCAGCAGGACCTCGCGCGAGGAACCGAAGTTCTGCACTTCGGCCTTGTAGCCCGCCTGGTCGAGCGCGCGGCGGACTGCGTCCACGTCGGCAGGTTCCTTGTAGCCAACCTCGACCAGCGTGCCGCCGGTGAATTCGATCGAGAAGTTCAGGCCGCGATGCGCCAGAAAGAATACCGCGGCGATGAACGTAATCAGCGATATGACGTTGAAGATCAACGCATAGCGCATGAACGGGATGGTCCTGCGGATCTTGAAGAATTCCATCTAGCTCACTTCCACGCGGTATCGCCGATGCGCAGCCGCTGTACGCGCCGGCGGTGGCCGTAGGTCAGGTTGACGACCGCTCGCGACA
>VBCP01000309.1 GCA_005888925.1 Betaproteobacteria bacterium
GACCAGGCGGCCGACACGGTGTTCGCCGCGCTGCGCGAGGCGCAGCCCGGCGAGACCTATGTCCCGCGCGCGCCTTCGGCCACGGTGGAGAATATTGCGCGCGCCCTCATCGGCAGCCGCCGCATCGAGACCAAGGTGATCGGCATCCGGCCGGGCGAGAAGATGCACGAGATCATGGTTTCGGAGGAGGAGGCGCACCACTGCGTGCGCCGCGGCGAGTATTTCTCGATCCTGCCGATGCTGCCCGAGCTGCGGCGCGACGCGAAGGCCGAGAGCAACGCGCTGTCCGGCGAGTTCAGCTCCGCCGACACGCTGCTCGACCTGCCGGGGACGGTGGAACTCCTGCGGCGACACAATCTCATGCCGTGACGCGTGTCCTCGTCACGGGCGCCAGCGGCTTCATCGGCACCGCAGTCTGCATCGATGCACTCGCGAAAGGCTGGAAAGTCCGCGGCGCGGTGCGCAGCGAGCACAAGCCGCTCGCAGAGGGCGTGGAGCGCTGGCCGATCCCCGACTTGCGGGAAGCGGCTTGGGAGCGCGCGCTCGAAGGCGTCGATGCGGTCATCCATCTCGCCGGGATCGCGCACCAGCTGCACGCCCAGAACGCCGAGCAGGTCTATCACGCGGTGAACTGCGCCGCGACCGAGCGGCTGGCGCGCGCGGCGGCACGCGCCGGCGTGCGCCGATTCGTGTTCGCGAGCTCGATCAAGGTCAACGGCGAGAGCACGGCGCCGGACCAACCGTTTCGTGCGGATGACGTCCCGCGCCCGCAGGACCGCTACGCGCGCTCCAAATGGCAGGCCGAGCAGGCTCTCGCCGAAATCGCCGCAAGCACAGGGCTCCAGACGGTGGCGATCAGGTCGCCGCTGGTCTACGGCCCGGGCGTGGGCGCGAATTTCCTGCGGCTCATGCGCTTGGTCGACAGCGCGTTCGTGCTGCCCTTCGGCTCGGTCCGGAACCGGCGCAGCCTGGTCTACGCCGGAAACCTTTCCGGCCTGATGCTGTTGTGCGCGAGCTCATTCGCGGCGGCCGGCAAGACGCTGCTCGTTTGTGACGGCGAAGACCTCGGCACGCCGGAACTCGTCCGCCGGATCGCCAAATCCCTCGGGCGTCGCGCGCGACTCTGGCCTTTTCCGCCAAGCCTGCTGCCCGACAAACTCGTCCAATCGCTGGTGATCGATGCGGGCGAAACGCGCCGCGGCCTGCAGTGGGAGCCCAAATTCAGCGTCGACGAGGGCCTCGCTCATACCGCGGGCTGGTACCGTTCGAGGCGCAGCGCATGACGCCCGGGGCAGGGGCGCGCATCGCGCGCAACACCGGGTGGAACCTGCTCGGCGCGCTGCTGCCGATTCCGGTGGCGCTCGTGTGCATACCTCTGCTCATCCGTGGCCTGGGCGTCGAGCGTTTCGGCGTGCTCGGCATAGCGTGGATGGCGCTCGGCTATTTCGGCATGTTCGATTTCGGGCTGTCGCTGAGCACCACGCGCTTTCTCTCGGCCGCGCTCGCGCGCGGCGAGCAGCACGGCGTGCGCAGCCTCATGCTGCGCTCGGCGCTCCTGCACGGCATCCTCGGCATCGCCGGGGGCGCGATCTTCGCTCTGCTCGTCCCCTACCTCGCCAACCGGATCTTCAGCCTGCCGCCCCCGCTCGTCGCGGAAACGCAGGCCGCGCTCTACTGGCTCGCCGCATCGGTGCCAGCGATAGTGCTGACGGCCGCCTTTCGCGGCGTGCTCGAAGGCCTGCAGCGCTTCGACCTCGTGAACGTGATCCGCGTGCCGGCGAGCATGGTGAACTACGTGGCGCCGCTGATCGCGCTTTATTTCGGCAGCGAGCTGCCGCTGGTCGTCAGCCTCATCGTCATCGCCAGGTACGCCGTGCTGGCAGTGTATGGCTTTTTTGCGCTGCGGGTCCTTCCCCCTGTGTCCCCAGGCTCGGCTGCCGCCAGTCCAAGCCTTCTGCGGCTCGCCGCCTATGGCGGATGGCTCACGGCTTCGAGCCTCGTCAGCCCTCTGATCATCGCCACCGATCGGTTCGTCATCGCGGCAGCCGTGTCGGCGACGGCAGTCGCGTTCTATGTCACGCCGTACGAAGTGATCACCAAGGGCTGGATTTTGTCCGCGAGCCTCATGGCCGCGCTCTTCCCCGTCTTCTCAGCGCTAGCGGAGACTTCTCCTTCGGGGATGCGCGCGGCGTGCCGCGCGGCGCAGCTTTTCCTCCTGACCGCGGCGGCGCCCGCCATCGCGCTGCTGCTCGGCTCGGCGGACTTGCTGCTCGGGTGGTGGCTCGGGCCCGAGTTCAGAGCGAATTCAACGATGGTGGCGCGCCTGCTTGCCGTGGGAATGCTGGTGAGCATCGTCGCCCAGGTCCCGCTCACGGCGTTGAACGCGGTGGGCAGAGCCGACCTGACCGCCAAGATCATGGCGGCAGAGCTGCCGTTCTACGCCGCCGCCGCCTGGTACGGCGCCACGCGATTCGGCATCAACGGCGTGGCCGCTGTTTGGGCGGCGCGAGCGGGCGTCGATGCGCTGGTGCTCTTTGCCGCGGCGCGATTCGCCCTGCCGAAGGAAGACGAAGCCCACCGCGTGCGCCGCTTCGGCGCTGGAGGCATCGCCACGCTTTGCGCATTCCTTGCCGCAGCGTGGCTGACTCCCCATGCCCTGCCCGACGCCGTCGCTGCGCGCTGCGCGGTGTTGGCGGTGCTCCTGTCCGCGCTCGTCATCTGGCAGTGGCGCGCGCTCCTTACCCAGGATGACCGGGATACTTTCGGATCCCTGTGCAATCGCCTGCTGAAAATCTCCCGCTAGTCTCGGTCGTCATCCCGTCGTACAACCACGCGCGGTATCTCGCCGCGGCGATAGACAGCGTCCTCGCGCAGGATTACCCGCGCGTCGAGCTGATCGTCATCGACGACGGCTCGACCGACGGTTCGCCGGACGTGCTGAAAAAGTACGATCAACGCTTTCATTGGGAGGTGCAGGCGAACCAGGGGCAGGCGGCGACGATGAACCGCGGATGGACGATGTCGCGCGGCGAGATCCTCGCGTACCTCAGTGCCGACGACATTCTGCTGCCGAACGCGGCAAGCGCGGCGGTGTCGTGCCTGCGCAGGAACGCCGAGGCAGTCCTTTGCTATTGCGATTTCAACCTGATCGACCCCGGCGGCCGGCTGATCCGCCGCATCAGCACGCCCGATTTCAGCTATCGGGACATGCTGGTCAAGGTCATCTGCCCGCCGGGGCCCGGAGCGTTTTTCAGGCGCCACGCCTTCGAGACGACGGGCTTCTGGGACGGGTCTCTCAGGACCATGCTCGATTATGACTACTGGCTAAGGCTCGGCCTGCAGGGCTCGATCGTGAGCATTCCGCAAGTGCTCGCCCTATATCGCATGCATGCGGGACAGGAGACGTTCTCGACGATGAACGAAAGCATGTCGGGCGAACCCGTCCGCATCGTCTCGCGCGTACTGGAAAACCCTGCGTTGCCCGGCGAGCTCGCCGCGCTGAAGAGCAAGGCGCTGAGCAATGCCCACCTCCACAGCGCCCAGCTGCATTTCCGCGGCTACCGCTACCGGCTCGGCCTGCAGAGCCTGCGACAGGCGTTCGTGCTGTGCCCGCGCAACCTCTTCACCTGGAAAGCGTTCAGGATGAGCGCCAACGTGGTCCTCAATCGCGCGCTCCACAGGGCGCTCTGGAAGATCAACCGCGTCCTGCGCGGCTAAAATAGCGCCGGCACCAATCGGACCGGATCGCCAGAGGAGCCGCATGCCGTCGCATCCCACCACTTTCGAGCTGTGCCAGTCGTTTCTCGACAGGTTCGAGAGATTTGCCGAGCAGAATCACGACGCCTTCCGCGACGCCGTCCCATTCCCCAACGCGGTGGCCGACAAGCTGTTCGACGAGCGGCTGATCGAGCGCATCCTGCGGGAGTATCCGGAGCGCAATGCCGAGATCTGGCAGCGCTACGACGACTCGGACATCCAGATCAAGGTGCGCACGAAGTGGGCGAGCGACTCCGACATCCCGGACGATATCCGCGAAGTGGTGCGCACCCTTAACGGTGGCAGGTTTCTGCGTCGGTGTTCCGCGGCGGCATGCTCGACATCCACTGTGACGGCAACTGGCACGACGCCATGGCGGTGCACCGTAGGCTGAACGTCATTCTGTACCTCAACCCCGGCTGGCAGGAAAGCTGGGGCGGCGGGCTGGAATTCTGGGACCGCAAGCTCGAGGGCTGCCGCAAGAAGATCATGCCGCTCAACAACCGGATGGTGGTTTTCGTCACCAACGACTACACGTTCCACGGGCACCCGGCGCCATTGAACTGCCCCGAGCACGAGTCGAGGAGATCGCTGATCCTCTACTACTACACGAGCCGGCCGCGCACTGCGGACGAAGTCGCGGTCACCGACCCGCACCGCGCGCTCTGGCGCAACCGGGGACAAGTCACCGGCTCGCGCAAATAGCGATGGCGCTGGCGCTGCTGCGCAGGAGAGCCTCTGGGGTCCTGAAGGAATTTCACCGCCTTACGCAGTCGCTGTCGCGCAACGCGGTCGACAGCCACGTCGAGAATTACATCGTCGACGATTTTCTCAACCGCGATTACGGCAGCGCTTACGGCGTGACCCGGCAATCGCGGATCGAGCTGGTGGCGAAGATACGATCGGTGCTCGCAAACGTACCGTCGGCCACCCGAATGCTCTATCACGTCGTCCTCGCGAGAGAGTTGCTGGCGATCCCCGCCGCCGCGCAAGGCGATGTCATCGAGTGTGGCGCCTACAAGGGAGCGTCATCCGCCTCGCTGTCGCCACCGGAGAGTCCGAAATCGCGCGGAACTATTCCCACTTGCGGCTCACCGGCCATTACCGCCAGGGCATGTATTCCGGGGCACTCGCCGAAGTGCGCGAAAACGTCGCGAAGTACGGAAGCATCGGGCAGTGCGAGTTCGTGCAGGGCTTGTTTTCCGACTCGCTGCGCGCGATCCCGGCAAAGTTCGTGTTCGCGTTCATCGACGTCGATCTCACTTCCTCGATGAAGGACTGCATCAGGCAGATCTGGCCGCGGCTCGCGGACGAAGGCCTGGTCTACACCGACGTCTCGTGCGACATGGAGGTGGTTCGCGTCTGGTTCGACGACGGCTGGTGGCAGAAGGAGCTCGGCCAGCGCGCTCCCGGTTATGTCGGCACCGGATGTGGATTGCCCGTGAGCGTCAACGGCTCATCGCTCGGCTACGTCCAGAAGATTGCGGATGTGAACAAATCCTACGAGCGGGGTTCCTGGTTTGCCGGCAGTTAGGTGGCTCGCCGGCACAGCGCTGGCGGCAGCAATCGGCCTAGCTGCCATCGCCTATCCGCTGTACCCGGGCTCGGGTCTCGTGTTCCTGGCGTTCAACCTGTGCTTCTTCGGCCTCGCCCTCCTGATACTTCCGCCGCCACGGCTCTACGTCTACACGTTCCTCGCCGCGTTCCTGACGCTCGGCTTTTGGGCCAAGGCGCTGGTGCATACCATCTGGGCCACCGGCTTCCTCGAGCCGGTCGGCGATTTCGCCAACACGCCGAACGAGTGGGACAACGCCCTGGTCGCAGCATCGTGCGCTGCACTCGCCGTAATCG
>VBCP01000313.1 GCA_005888925.1 Betaproteobacteria bacterium
AGCGGAGCACCTCGAGCCGATGCTTTCGCTGCCGCACGCCGCGGTGGAAGCGGGAATGGGCACGCTCGGACTGAACCTCCAGCTACTCACACCGGAATACGGCCCGCGCGTCATCCTCACCGCCGTGCTCTGCTCGGTGGAGGTGGAGTGCGACCAGCCGCTGAAGGAAGCGCTATGCCTCGGCCCGAGCTGCGGCAGGTGCCTGAAGACCTGCCCGCCCGACGCCGTGCGCGAGTGGGACCGCGACTGGAAGGCGTGCGACACCCATCGCTCGCCGCACGGCTTCGCGCAGCTCTCTGAGCATTTAGAAAAGATAGTTGAGGCGAACGACGCGGCAACCAGAAAACAACTATTGCGCTCCGAGACCAGCTTCAACCTCTGGCAGAGCATCCTGCGCGGCTCGGGCGTCATCACCGGCTGTCGCCGCTGCGCCGATGTCTGCCCGGTCGGCGCGGACTACGAAACGATGCTCGCGAGCGCCCACCAGGAAATCCCGGAGAACACGCCGCAGAAGGAAGCGCGCCTCGCCGCCATGACTGGCAAGCCGCCGGCGTATGAGAAGCAGAAGCGCTTCATAGGCATCCTGAAACAGATTTAGATGGGATTTAAATGGGGACGGACCCTATTTTTCTCGTTTGCGAAAAAATGGGGTCCGTCCCCAATTAAGAGATGCCGTTAAAGCTTCCTAAGTCGCGCGCGGAAATTCGCCGCATCCAGACCGAACGGAAGCGCTTCGCCGTCGAGCAGGCGATGCGCTCGGCGTTCTGGAAGCCGCGCCTGGAGAAGATCAAGCTCGAGCGTCTGGATGATCCGGACGAGTGGCGCAAGATTCCAATCCTCGACAAAGACACGCTGCGCGCGCTGAGCGACCAGCAGTTCTACAACGAGTTCTGCGTGCCCGCCGCCGACGGCGTGCAGGAGTACTGGCGCTCGGGCGGCGTGACGGGCCAGCCGCTTTTCTACCCGCGCAGCTTCCGCGACATGGAGTTCGGCCTCCTCGCCTTCGCGCGCACCTTCGACTGCGCGGGCGCGGAGCATGGCGATCGCGCGCATATTTCATTTCCGCTCGGCATCCATCCGGTCGGTCAGGTGTTCGCGCGCTGCGCCGCCTCGCGCGGCATTACCGTCAATTGGGCAGGATCGGGCGCGTCGACACCGTCGGCCTTGCAGCTCGAGCTGATCCAGCGCCTCAAGCCCACCATCTGGCTCGGCATGTCGAGCTATGCGCTGCACCTCGCGAACCTCGCCGAAGCGAAGGGCATGGATCTCAGCTCCGTGAAGCGGGTGATGACTTCCGTCGAACCGGTCTCCCAGGCGAAGCGCGACAAGATCGAGCGCAGTTGGGGCGCGCGCCTCACCGACACCTTCGGCATGACCGAGGCCGGCATGATGGGCGCGGAGGACAAGCCCGGCGCGGGCTTCCGCATCTGGACCGACATGTACTTCATCGAGGTGCTCGATCCGAAGAGCCTCGAGCCGGTGAAGGAGGGCGAGACCGGCAGCCTGGTGGTCACCGCGCTCTGGAGCAACAACGTCACGCCGTTCCTGCGCTGGAGCTCGGGCGATCTTGTCACCTATAGCGAAGCCGACGACGGCGTGGGTCCATTCTCGGTGTTTCCCCGCATCCGCCATGCGCACCGCACCACCGGCTTCTTCAAGGTGCGCGGCGTGAACCTCGGCCACCAGGACCTCGAGGACTTCATGTTCCGCCACCTTGAGATCGGCGACTTCCGCGCGGAGGCGCTGAACGAAGGCGGCAACGACGTGCTGCGCCTGTCGATCGAGGTGCGGCGCGGCGCGGATTCGACTGCGATCTGCAGCGCCGTTGCGGCGGCGATGAAGGAGAAATTCGAGCTCGCGCCGCAGGTCGTGGCGCTGGAGGCCGGCACGCTGGCGAAGGAGTTCGAGGCGAACATCAAGGCCTCGCGCTTCGTCGACCGCCGCTAGAGCGAGTCGAAGTACTCCGTCATCCGCTTGCGCATCGCCGCGTCGGGCAGCGGCCCCTGCGCCGCGGCGAGGTTGTCGCGCATGTGTTCGGGCCTGCCGGTGCCGGGGATGGCGCAGGTGACCGCCGGATGGCTGACGATCCACTTGAGGAAGTACTGCGCCCAGCTCGCGATGCCGAGTTCGGCGGCCCAGGGCGGCAGCGGTTTGCCATTCGTGCGCCTGAAGAGCGCGCCTTCGGCGAACGGGCGGTTGATGATCACCGCCACATTTTTTTCCTTTGCCAGAGGTAACAACCTCTTCTCGGCATCGCGTTCCCCGAGCGAGTAGTTGATCTGCACGAAGTCGTAGGCGCCGGTCTTGAGCCAGCGCTCCACCTCGGCGTACGCGGACGCGGTGTAGTGCGTGATGCCGATGTGGCGGATGCGGCCCTTCTCTTTCCACTGCTTGAGCGTCTCGGTGTGGGTCGCGACGTCGACCAGGTTGTGGACCTGCATCAAATCCATGCGCTCGACGCGCAGGCGCTTGAACGAGGCCTCCATTTGCTGGATGCCCTCGTCGCGGCCGCTGTTCCAGACCTTGGTGGCGATGAACAGGCGCTCGCGCAGGCCGAGCTCGGCGATCAGGTCGCCCGCGACCGACTCGGAGCTGCCGTACATCGGCGAGGAGTCGATGACCTTCCCGGCGCCGGCGAAGATGCGCAGGACTTCGCGCAGTTGGGCGCGCGCGGCCTTGTCGTCGCCGACGTCGAAGGTCTGCCAGGTGCCGAGGCCGATTTTCGGGAGCTTCACTTTTTCCTGCGGGAAAATGCGGCTCGCATACAAACCCAAACCCGCGGCGAGGAGCGTCCTTCTGCGCGGGTCCATGAATCGATTTTAGCTGTGATAGCCTGAAGCGAAGGAGCTCTCTCGATGAAGCGACGTGCATTTCTGTTCGCAATGACCGCTGCCGCGGTGGCCAGGCCGGCGTTCGCGCAGGCGAAGCCGATGAAGATCGGCATCATCGGCTCGGGCAGGATCGGCTCGACGTTCGGCGGCCTGTGGGTGAAGGCCGGCCACGAAGTGATGTTCTCCGACCGCGACCCGGAACAGTCGAAGCGCGCGACGGATGGCCTTGGGCCGCGCGCACGCGTAGGCAGCGTGCCGGAAGCCGTGGCCTTCGGCGACGCGATCCTGATCGCCGTGCCCTACGGCGCGCTGCCGGCGATCGCGCAGCAGGTCGGCGGTGAGCTCAAGGGCAAGGTGGTGATCGATCCCAACAACCCCGTGCCGTCACGCGACGGCGAACTCGGCGCTCAGGCGAAGGAGAAGGGCGCCGCAGTGTCGACGGCGGCGCTCCTGCCCGGTGCGCGCCTGGTGCGCGCCTTCAATTCCTGGGGCTACGCCACGATGGCGCGCGAAGCCCATCGGCCGGCGCCGCGCATGGCGATCCCGGTCGCCGCCGACGATCCCGCCGCCCTCAAGCTCGGCATGCAGCTCGTCTCGGACGCGGGCTTCGATCCGGTCGCGGCAGGTTCGCTCGCCGCGTCCAAGGCCTACGATCTGGGCTCGTCGGTGTCGGGCAAGGTGATGACCGCGGACGAGATGCGCAAGGCGCTTTCGCTACCCTGACGTGCTAGCGCAGCGCTGGTTGTCGCGGGTCGTCGCCGTGCGACCCGAAGAGGTGCGCGCGCTTCTCTGGTAGTTCGCGTACTTCTTCTGTCTCCTCGCGAGCTACTACATCCTGCGCCCGCTGCGCGACGAGATGGGCGTGGCGGGCGGGGTGAAGAACCTGCAGTGGCTCTTCACCGCCACGTTTCTCACCATGCTCGCGGCAGTGCCCTGCTACGGCGCGCTGGTCGCGCGCCTGCCGCGGCGGCGCTTCATCCCGCTGGTCTACCACTTCTTCGTCGCCAACCTGGCCATCTTCTGGGCTCTCCTGGCGCTCGACGTCGAGCGCCAGCTGGTGGCGCGGGTGTTCTTCGTCTGGATCAGCGTGTTCAACCTCTTCGCCGTGTCGGTGTTCTGGTCGTTCATGGCGGATCTCTACAGCTCCGAGCAGGGCAAGCGCCTCTTCGGCTTCATCGCCGCCGGCGGCAGCGCCGGGGCGCTCGCCGGCCCGGCCATCACCATCGCTCTGGCAAAGGCGATCGGCGTGGTGAACCTGGTGATGGTGGCGGCGCTGCTGCTCGAGGTCGCGGTGATCTGCGTTACGCGGCTCGAAACAAAAACCGAAGTAGTAGCCAAGCGCGAAGAACCACTCGGCGGCGGCTCGCTGGACGGGCTCATGATGATCCTGCGCTCGCCCTATGTCGCCGGCATCACGCTCTGGGTCTCGCTGCTCTCGGTGGTCGCGACTTTCCTCTACTTCGAGCAGGCCGCGATCGTCGCGGCGACCTCGGATGACCCGGCGGTGCGCACGCGCATCTTCGCCACTGTGGATCTTGCGGTCGGCGTGCTGACGCTCGCGGTCCAGTGCTTTGCGACCGGCAAGCTGATTCAGCGCTTCGGCGTCGGCGCGGCGCTGGCGCTCGTGCCGCTCGTCTTCACGGTGGGGTTCGCGGTGCTCGCCGCGGCGCCGGGACTGATAGTGGTGATCGCCTTCCAGGCGCTGCAGCGCACGGCAAACTTCGCCATCTCCAATCCGGCGCGCGAGGTGCTCTTCACGGTGCTCGCGCGCGAGGAGAAGTACAAGGCCAAGAACGTGATCGACGTCGTCGCGGTGCGCGGCGCCGACGCCGCCGGCGGCTGGCTCGTCACGGGGCTGCGCGCCCTCGGCATGGAGGCGCGCGTCGTTGCGGCCACCGCCATCGCGCTCGCCGCGGCAGGGATCGCGCTCTCCGTCGCGCTCGGCCGCGCGCAGACTCGGAGGGCCAAGGTATAGTAGGCGCGGGAGGGAAAGCTCATGGGCATCGGCGCTTGGGTAGTTCTCGCGATCATCGTCGTGGCTGCGGTGTGGGCGATCGGCATCTACAACGGCCTCGTCACGCTGCGCAACCGCTTCAAGAACGCGTTCTCGCAGATCGACGTGCAGCTCAAGCGCCGCTACGACCTGATTCCGAACCTGGTCGAGTCGGTGAAGGGCTACATGCAGCACGAGCGCGGCACGCTCGAGGCGGTGGTGAAGGCGCGCGGCAGCGCGGTGAGCGCTGCGCAGCAGGCCGCCGCGAAGCCGGGCGACCCCGCCGCGATGCAGGGACTCGCGCAGGCCGAGGGCGTGCTCGGCGGCGCGCTGGGGCGGCTGATCGCGGTGTTCGAGCAATACCCCGACCTGAAGGCCAATCAGAACGTGCTCGGCCTGCAGGAGGAGCTCTCCAGCACCGAGAACAAGATCGCCTTCTCGCGCCAGGCCTACAACGACTCGGTGATGGAGTACAACACCAAGCGCGAGTCCTTCCCCGACAACATCTTCGCCGGCATGTTCGGCTTCACCGCGGCGGAGCTCCTGCAGTCGACCGAGTCGCCGGAAGAGCGCAAGGCGCCGAAGGTTTCGTTCAGCTAGCTTGAATTTTTTCGAGCACCAGAGCCTTGCGCGGCGCAATTCGCGCTGGCTCGTGCTGTGGTACGCGCTCGCCGCGTGCGCCACGGTCGCGAGCTATGTGCTCGCCGCGGCGCTCGCCTATGCCCTGCTCGGCATGTACGGCGCGCTGCCGCTCGCGGGCGACGCCCCGCTCGAATGGCACGGCCTGTGGGGCACTTATTTCAGCGCGCTCGCGCGCGTGCCGTGGAAGTTCCACGCCTTGATCCTGGGGCTGGTCGGCGGGTGCATCGCGCTCGTCACCGGCTATCGGCTGTGGCAGCTCTCCGACGGCGGTCCGGCGATCGCCGACTTGCTTGGCGCGCGCTACGTGGAGTCGGCGCGCTGCAAGCCGGAGGAACGCAAGCTCCTGAACGTGGTCGAGGAGATGGCCATTGCCGCGGGCATCGCGGTGCCGCCGGTTTACGTGCTCGACCGCGAGGACGCGATCAATGCGCTCGTCGCGGGCTATTCGCCCAACGAGGCCGTGATCATCGTGACGGCGGGCGCCCTGCGGCAGCTCTCGCGCGACGAGCTCCAGGGCGTGATGGGCCACGAGTTCAGCCACGTCCTGAACGGCGACATGGCCCTCAATGTGCGCCTGGTGGGCATCCTGGCAGGGCTCACCTGGCTCGGTGAGCGCGGCGAAGCGCTGGCCCTCGCCGTGGCAGAACAGACGCGGCGCGTCGGGTCCGAGAACGCCGGACTCGAGGTGGTGGGGGCGCTCTTCGGCATGCTGCTCGCCTTCATCGGCTTTCCGGGAACCGTGGCTGCGGATGCCATCAAGGCAGCGATTTCCCGCGAGCGCGAATTCCTCGCCGACGCGGCCTCGGTGCAGTTCACGCGCCATCCGGACGGTATCGCCGGCGCGCTCGATACGATCGTCGCCGTGCACGGTCATACGACGATTCCCGTGGCGTACGCGGGCGCGCTGTCGCACATGTTCTTCGCCCCTGTGGTGGCGACATGGTGGCAGTTCCCGACCCATCCGCCGATCGACGAGCGTATCCGGCGCGCGCACCCGCGCTTCATGCGCGAGGACTATCGCGCCCGGCGGCACGGTACGGTGCGCGAAGTGGCGGTGCTCGACGGCGCGGGCAATGTCGTGAAGCACATCAGATCGGGCCCGGCACAGGTGATGGCGACCGTGGGCCGCCCGACGGCTGCGCATCTCGACTTCGGCGCGCGGCTGCTCGCCGAGCTGCCGCAGCGGCTGCGCGAGGCGTTGCGCTCGCCCTCCGAGGCGGAGGCGACGATGTTCGCGCTGCTTCTCGGGAACGATCCCAGGGGGAGCGCAGAGGCGCGCGCTCTCGAAGCGAGCCGCGGCGCCGAGGCGCTCGCCAGCGCCGCGGCGCTGCAGGTGTACGTCGGCCTGCTCCGTCGCCAGCACATGCTCACCCTGGCCGAGCTCGCCGTGCCGGCGATCAAGGACCAGCCGCAGAAGGCGCGCGACCGATTCCTCGCCGATTTCGAGGCGTTGGTGCAGGCCGACCGGCGCGTGACGCTGCGCGAGTTCGTGCTGCTCACCTTCCTGCGGCAGCGCCTGCGCGAAGGCGCCGGGCAGCCGATTCCGACGCGGTTCCAGCGGATCGAGGACGTCCTGGCCGACGCGCACATCGTGCTCTCGATGGTCGCGCTTGCCGCGGGAGACGGAGAGCGTGCGGCGTTCGAAAGAGGCGCCGCCGTTCTCCGAGCGCCATGGCCCGAGCCCGTATCGCGAGAGGCGCTCACCACGCAGAAGACTGGCGACGCGCTCGAGCGCGTTCGGCAGCTTGCGCCGTTCGCCAAGCCGGCGTTCCTCAAGGCCTGCGCTGAAGCGGCCGCGGCCGACGGCGTCCTGCGGCTCGCCGAAGTGGAGCTGCTCCGCATGGTGGCGGCGACGCTCGATTGCCCGATCCCGCCGCTGCTCGCCCAGCAGGATCCGCAAGCGCTTGCGGCCTGACCGATGACCTTCTTCGAGCACCAGAGCCTCGCGCGGCGCAACAGCCGGGTGATGGTGGCGCTCTTCCTGCTCTCGGTGGTGGCGATCGTGCTGGCGGTCGATCTGGTCGTCGGCGTCAGCTACTACGCCATGGACGACGCACCGGCGGCGCCCGGGCTGGCGGGGGTGCCGAGCGAGGTGTTCATCGCGGGCGCGGTGGTGACGGTCGCGCTCGTCGCGCTGGTCAGCCTCTTCAACATCGTCGGCCTCGCGGGCGGCGGCGCCAAGGTCGCGCGCATGCTCGGGGGGCGCAAAGTGGCGCCCGACACGCGCGATGCGCTCGAGCGGCGCTTCCTCAACATCGTCGAGGAGATGGCGATCGCCTCGGGCGTGCGCGTGCCCGAGGCCTGGGTGATGGACGCCGAGCGCGGCATCAACGCCTTCGCCGCCGGCTGGACGGTCTCGGGCGCGGTGGTCGCGGTGACGCGCGGCACGCTCGAGCGCCTGACGCGCGACGAGCTGCAGGGGGTGATCGGCCACGAGTTCAGCCACATCCTGAACGGCGACATGGGGCTCAACATCCGCATGATCGGCGTGCTCGCGGGCATCGTCGCCATCGGCTCGATCGGCCTTTTCCTGATGCGGCTCGCGCGCGAAGCCGACGATCTGCGCTTCGCCGCCGTGGTGATCGCGCTCGGCCTCGCGCTCTTCATCATCGGCTACGTCGGCCTGTTCTTCGCGCGGCTCATCAAGGCGGCGCTGTCGCGCCAGCGCGAGTTCCTTGCCGACGCCTCGAGCGTGCAGTTCACGCGCAACCCCGACGGCATCGCCGGCGCGCTCGACCAGATCCGCTCGACCAGCGGCGGCGCCCTGATCCACGGCCGCTACGCCGAAGAGATGTCGCATCTCTTCTTCGGGCAGGGCATCGAGGTTTTTCTCTCGGGACTGTTCGATACCCATCCGCCGCTCGACGAGCGCATCCGCCGCGTCAATCCGGGCTTTCAGCCCTCGACGTACCGCCGCAGCCGCGCGGCGGCCGTCCAGTTGCCCGTCGTGGAGAAGGTGGAAGCCGCGGCGCCCGCGGGCCGCCGCGCCGCCGATCTCGGCACCGCCTGGGGACGCAGCGCGGCGGAAAGCGCGCAGCTCGTCGGCTCGCTCAGCCCGGAGAAGCTCGGCTACGCCGAGCGGCTGCTCAAGCAGATCTCACCCGCGCTGCGCGAGACGCTGCGCGACGCCGATGGCGCCGCCGCGGCGGTCATCGCGCTGCTCCTCGCGCCGAAGGAAGACGTGCAGCGCGAGCAATTGCAGGCGCTGAGCGCGGCGGGCCTCGCGCCGCTTGCCGAACGCGTGGCGCGCACCGCGGTGCACACGCGCGACCTCGGCGTCGCGTTCCATCTGGCGGTGGTGGATCTCGCCCTGTCGGCATTGAAGGCCGCGTCGGACCTGGCGAAGCACCAGGTCGTCGCCGGGCTCGAGGCGGTGATCAACGCCGACCGCCGCGTCTCGCTGCACGAGTTCGTCGTGCTGACCTTCGTGCGCGAGCAGCTCTGGGCGAGGCCCAAGCCGCCGCGCGCCGACAAGCGCATCGGCGAGCTCAAGGCGCACGCGGGAACCCTGCTCGCGCTTCTCGCGCATGCGGGCACGCGCGCCGACGCCATCGGCTCGCGCGCCGACGCGCTGCAGACGGCGCTGCGTGCGGGTGCGCAGCTGATGCTGATCGAAGTGCCCACCGCCACGGAGTTCGCCCCCGCGACGATCAGCACGGCCTTCGAGGCGTTGAAGCTCCTCGCGCCGATGCAGAAGGCGCTGCTGGTGAAGGGCCTCTTTGCCGCGGTGACCGCCGACGGCACGATCCGCATCGTCGAGGCCGAGCTGATGCGGCTGGTGGGCGCGGTGCTCGACTGCCCGCTGCCGCCCTTGCTCGAGGAAGTCGACCCGGCGACCCTCGCCGCTTAAATGGGGACGGACCCTATTTTTCTCATTTGAGAAAAAATAGGGTCCGTCCCTATTTTCTTTTTGAGAGCTTCTGCTGGATGCCGCGCTTCGTCTCCTCGACGGAAGCAGCGAACGGTCCGCCCAGCGCGGCGGCGCGCTCGATCACCGGCAGCGCCTCTGAGTCGCGCCCCTGGTCCGAGAGCGTCTGGGCGAGGTTGTTGAGCACGATCACCGACTCGGGGTTGTCGCGCGCGGCATTGCGCAGCACGGTTTCCGCCTCGCGCAGCTCGCCGAGCGCGTGGTGGCTGTTGGCGAGGCCGACGGCGGCGTTGACGTTCGCCGGCCAGCGCTTGAGGAAAGTCTCGTAGGCGGTGCGCGCGGCGCGCGGGTCGCCGGCGCGCTCGAGCGCGGCGACCGCAGAAAGCCAGCGCGACTCGTCCGCGGTGGCGGGAACGCGGTCGGGCGGCAGCGCCACCATCGCCCAGTAGCCGCTGCGCATCCAGACGAGCTCGTGGACCACGAACGGCAGCACCTGGCGCTTGCTCTCGCCCGAGCGCAGGTAGAGCTTGCCCCAGTCGTAGTCGTAGCCGATCGCCACGGCGTAATGCCAGCCGTCGCGCAGGCCGAGGTTCTGCAGCACGATCACCGGATTGCAGGCGGCGATCTCGCGCAGCAGATCGCCGAAGCGCGGCGCGAGCTGGTACGACACCATGCCATGGCGCCGCGCGGCGGCGAGCATCTCGATCTGCAGGCTGCCCTTGCGCT